>JBKQLZ010000010.1:0-2589 GCA_052146895.1 Acidimicrobiales bacterium | reverse complement strand
CCGGCGCGTCCGAGTCGGCATCGGTCGAGCTCGCCCAAGCTCTGAAGGGTGTCGAAGGACCGGGTGCTCTCGTGGTCGCCGGCAACGCTTTCGACCTTCTGGTCCCGTCCGGGGGCGACCCGGCCGCGGCGCTCGGAGCTCATGGCGAGTTGCAAATCGCGCTCGCCAACTACCTCGAGGCGGAGCCGTGCCGACGCGCAATCCTGCTTCCGGGCAACCGCGACAGGGCCATCCTGTTCGACGCGGCGGCGAATTCCGCGGTCCGAACCGCCCGGTTCGAGGTCGCGCTCGCCGTGGAGTTGCAGGTGGACACCGCGTCGGGTCCGAAACGGGTCCGCATCGAACCCGGATGGCGATACGACGAACGCAATGCCTTTGTGGATCCTGCCGATCAGCGCGACACGCCGCTCGGCCACCACGCCGTCGCAGAGATCCTGCCTGCGCTGGCCGCTTCCAACTCGCCCTGGCTGGCAGGTATCGACCGGCTCGCGGATCCGTCGGGTCTGCCTCGTTTCATCGCCTCTCGCTTCACCTACCGCCGCATCGTCCGGTGGCTCTGGTGGCTGTTGCTTCCCATCGCGGCCGCCCTGTTCGCCAGGCTGCCCGACTGGTGGCTCTACGGCATGCCGAGAAGGCTCGAGCCGTTCTCCTCCCGACTGCTGGGCGTGGGGATCACACTCGTGGTGGAAGTCATCGTTGCCGGGATCGTGCTGGCGGTGGTCAACCACCGGGTATGGCACTCGGCCGGGCGGTCCCTGTTGGGGCCGCCGGCGCACAAGGCGAACGACAGCGCCCGGGAGGCCGCGCGCCCGATCCTGGCCGACGGGGGCGCAGGGCTGGTGACAGGCCATACCCTCCAGCCGGAGCTGGCCCGCGTCGGTGCGGGCTTCTATGCGAACACCGGCGCCTGCGGCGAAGTCGTGGAGGAGCGGCCGTCGCGTCTCGGGCTGCCCCCGGTCTATGTGCATCTGCTGCAGGTGTCCTGGGTGTAGATCGAGGCCGGCGCCGGTGTGCACGCCCGCCTGCTTCTCGCTCGCGCCTAGCTGCGTCCTGTCACCCTCCTCGAGCGATTCGCGGCCGGCCGACTGCCTCGAACTAGCGGTGAGCCGGAGGTCGTCGGCTCGTTCCCGGGTGGGCAGGTGTGGCCACCAGTCGCGAACCCGGTCCGCAACCTGCGGCGGGTTCGCCGGCTCGCTGCGGCTGGGATCGCCATCTTGGGACTCGCCGACCTCGTCTCGGCGGTCGTGCCTCCCCAGGTCCGAGGACGGCTCCATCCGCTGCTCGGCTACATACCGCTCGGGGTGAGCGAGGCTGCCGGAGCACTCGTCGCCCTTGCGGGAGTCGGCCTGCTCGCGCTCGCTCGAGGTGTCCGACGCGGCCAGCGGTCGGCCTGGCTCGTCTCGATACTTCTTCTCTCAGGCACCGTCGCCCTGCACCTGATCCGGCACGGCGAGGTCTTCCAGTCCCTAGCCGCGCTCGCGCTCGTGGCCATGCTCTGGCTGACACGCGACTCCTTCCGGGCGCGCTTTGACCTGCCCTCGCTCCGAACGGGTCTTGCGACGCTCCTCGTCGGCGTGCTCGCGGTCACCTTCATCGGCGCGACCGTCATCTGGAGCGTGCTCCCGACCCATCGTCGCGGAAGCCCTATCTCCTGGACGGAAGCATGGTGGGCCACGGCTGGCCGGCTCGTCGGAATCCGTACCGTGCCTTTGAATCCACGCGTTGACGCCTTCTTGTACCCGGCCCTGCTTGCCATCGGCCTGGGGCTGGCGTCGGTCGCTCTCGTGCTCGCGTTCCGCCCCGTCGTCGACCGCCGTCGGGCAAGCGGCCGGACAGACGCCGCGGATCGGGCCGCCGACGTCGTACGCCGCCGGGGCACGAGCACGCTCGACTACTTCGCACTTCGAAGCGACAAGACGGTGTTCCTCGAACGCGACGGGCTGGTTGCGTACGCGATCTACGGCGGCATCTGCCTCGTCTCGCCAGACCCCATCTGCGCACCCGAGGAGCGCGACGAGCTCTGGTCGGCGTTCCGCCGTTTCGCGGACGACCACGGATGGCCGGTGGCGGTTCTCGGTGCGGGCGAGGCGTGGCTGCCCGTCTACCGGCGGTCAGGAATGCACGAGCGCTACATCGGCGACGAGGGCGTCGTCGATGTGCGGACATTCTCGCTGGAAGGAGGCACCCGCAAGGGGCTCAGACAAGCTGTGAACAGGATCGCCAAGTACGGCTACTCGATCTCGTTCCATGATCCGTCCCGAATGGACCCTTCGCTCCAGGACGCGGTGCGGTGCGTCATGACCAAGAGACGCCGAGGCGAGGTGGAGCGTGGCTTCTCCATGACCCTCGGGCGCATCTTCGATCCCCGCGACCGCGGCCTGATGCTCGCAGTCGCGCATGGCCCGGACGGCAACGCTGTCGCGTTCTGCCAATTCGTGCCGGCGCCCGGAATCCACGGTTATTCGCTCGACCTCATGCGCCGCGACGATGGCGAGCATCCCAACGGCCTGCTCGACTTCATCCTCGTCCGGACGATCGAGCGCCTTCGCGCCAGCGGCGAAGAGCATCTTGGGCTCAACTTCGCCGCCA
>JBKQLZ010000009.1:0-24890 GCA_052146895.1 Acidimicrobiales bacterium | reverse complement strand
CACCGCCGGCGACGAGTTGCTGAGGAACGTAGCTGAGAGGATCGCCCGCGCGATCAGGCCGGGCGACACCGTGGCTCGGTTCGGCGGAGACGAGTTCGTCATCGTATGTGACGACATCTCGGCGCTGGAAAGCGAGCAGATCTCAGAGCGCGTTCTCGAGGCAGTGGGTCAACCCCACCTGATACGTGGTCAGCAGATGACCGTCACAGCCAGCCTCGGCATCGCGGTGGCCGGGGAGGACGCGACTCCTGACCGCCTGCTCCGGGATTCCGACACTGCCATGTACCGCGCGAAAGAGCGCGGCCGGGGCCGGATCGAGATATTCGACGAGGCGTTGCGCCTGAAGGCCGAGCGTCGAGTGGCCACAGCGTCGGCGCTCCGGCACGCGCTGGAGCGCGGCGAGTTCGTCATCCACTACCAACCCATCGTCGACCTCTCGACGGGGCTGATGGTCAGTGCCGAGGCGCTACTGCGATGGGAGCACCCCACACGGGGACTCGTCGGACCGGACGAGTTCATCCCGCTTGCCGAGGAAGCGGGGATCATCGTCCCGATCGGCGCTTGGGTACTCGAGCAGGCCTGCCAGCAGTTGGTCGAGTGGCAGCGACTCGAGAGCTCGATGTCACTTGCCGTTCCCCTCTCGATGGCAGTGAATCTCTCCGTTCGGCAGGTGACCGACCCGGCCATCTCCGAGCTCGTCGAGGACGTCTTGAAAAGGACGGGAGTCCGCCCGGCGGATCTCTGCCTCGAGCTGACAGAGAACCTGCTGATGGAGGACGTGGAGTACTTCGAAAAGACGCTCGCCAGCCTGAAGTCACTCGGAGTCCGATTGGCGATCGACGACTTCGGGACGGGCTACTCCTCGCTGAGCTACCTCAAACGCTTTCCCGTTGATGCCGTGAAGGTGGACCGGGCGTTCGTCGATGGGCTCGGTACTGATCCCCACGACTCAGCGCTCGTTGCCGCCATCGTCAGCATGGCCGATGCCCTCGACCTCGAGGTGACGGCCGAGGGTGTCGAGACAGAGGAGCAACTTGCCGATCTCAAGAGGCTCCACTGCCGACGAGCTCAAGGGTTTTATCTTGGCCGGCCGATGACGGCCGACGCCATCAAGAAGCTCGTGGCTGAGTCACACCGCTGGGAAGTGGGCTGAGGCTTTCGGCTGTGCTCGTGGCTCCGCCGCGTGATCCAAGCCGGCCCGCAGCGACTGAGTAATCTGCAGCGACCCCGCCACGAAGGAGAGCGCATGCCGGACCTTGAGAACGACGACCTCTCCCTTGCCGAGATCCGGCGGAGGCTCGACGAGCTCGACCGCACTCTTGTCGAGGTCCTCGCGCAGCGGTCACTCCTCATCGGCGACGTGATCAGATACAAGCGAGCCCATTCGATGCCCGTAGTCGACCGACCGCGTGAGGACGCGATGCTGGCAAACATCGAGGTTGTCGCGGAGTCACGGAGGCTCGACCCCCGCATCGCACGACAGGTCCTGCGATCTGTCATCGACGCTTTCACGTTGCTCGAAGTCGAGGAGCTCGGCCCGGGAGAGCCGTGAGGTGAGGCTTCCCGCTCGCCGCTAGGTGCCGGCCGCCGGCTCACGCACGTAGAGGACGACCTTCACGCCGGTGTAAGTCCGCTGGGAGACGGGGAGGTACGAAGGGCGGATCTCGCGCATCAACAGGTTGTAGCCGTGAAACTTCTCGACTTGGAAGAGCGGCACTCCGGACCCTGGTCGTTGCCCGGCTTGGTGGGTCTCCACGAGCCACAGCCGCGGGCACGACGCGACTATGCGCGGGAGCTGTGCACGCGGGATCGTCGCCGGGTCGAGCACGTAAGGTTGCTTCGTCGACCAGGGCGAGTCAGGAAGCACCGGATCGGGCAGGGTCTCATGAGGCCGCTCGTCTCGCAACAGGTAGTAGTCGAACACCATGTACCCGTCTGCGATGAAGAAGGCCGCGCAGTCATGGGGCTGGGTCCGCCCGAGCACGTAACTCGTGGCCGCTTGCCAGTCTTCGAGCGAGACACCGTAGGTCGGAGTGATCTGGACGATTCGCAGCCCGACGAGTGCCAGGCCGGCGAGCCATGCGCCGGCCGCCGGCCTGATCCTCGAGCAGGCGACACCGGCGACCATGGATGCCGGCGCGACGACCGAGAGCAGGTACCGGTCGCTCAGCACGGGATGGATGAGCTCGGAGATCGCATAGGTCGCGAGCGCCGGCAGCAGGAAGGTGCCAAGGAGGAGGCCCCAGGCGAAGCTCTCGTCGCAGCGGTGCCGGCGCGCTACGCAAACGGCGAAGAGACACGCCGCGAGGAGCCACGCCGCCAGCATCCCGAGCACAACGAGCCGCACCTCGCCTCCAGAGGCGACGCCGCCTTGCTCTGCCGACGCGACGAACTTGACGAGGTATTGATTGGCCGCGTCCAGGGGCGGACCTGTGGCCGGCAGCCAGTCAAGACGGCTATCGCCGCGGACCAACCCGATGACGGCAATGGGGACCGAGAGCGACGCGATGGTCGCGATAGACGCCACCAGGCGGGCGACCGGCAAGTCCTGGCGCCGGCGCAGCGCCAACGAGCAGTACTGCGCGACCACGACGAGGCCCGTCAGCAGGATGCAGTAGATGGCGAGGACCGAAAACACGCAGTAGCAAGCCCATGCAGCTCGGCGGCCCGTCTGGAGGGCCACGACAAAGGCGAGCGTCGAGGCAGAGACGAGCAGCACGGCCGGGGCGTAAGCGCGCGCCATCTGTCCCCAGTAGACGAGGGGAACGCTCGCAGCGACGAGCAGGGCTGACAACGTGGCGGCCCTGCGGTCGAAGAGTCGCTTCACGAGAGCGAAGCAGACAGGCACGGTGGCCACGGTGCAGATGGCTGACGGGAGGCGCAGGACATCAGGACTCGTGCCGAAGAGCTCCATGACGACGTGCATGGCGGCGTAGTACGCCATCATGTTGCCGGCGTCGCCGATGACGGCGTGCCAGAGCGCCGCCCCGTGCTGGCTTGCATAGCTGAAGGTGGCGCCCTCGTCCACCCACAGGTCTCTCGATCCGAGACCGTGCAGGACGAGCACCGCAGAGAGGGCTGTCGGTACCAGCACGCACGCGAGGTCGATGGCACGATGGCGCCACCCAAGGTCTAGAGCGGGCGTCGCCGTGCTCACGGTATCGGGATCTGCTGCGGCGGGTCCCGGCATCAGGCAGACCCCTAGCGCAACTGCGCTGCGGCAGCGCGATCGGCCTCGTACCAGACGTCGACGCCCCCGGTCACGACCGGTGCGTTGCCCAAAGCCCGCGAAAGGCCGAGAACGACGAGACCGGGATGCATGCCGATCGGCTCGACGACCACTGTCCCGACGTCGTAACGGACGATGAAGGAGCGAAGACCTCTGAGTGTCGCCGGATCAAGGGCAAAGCGCGAGACCCCATTAGTTGTCCCCGACGACGCAAAGCTGAACATCGCCTGCATAGCGCTCGGCTGCAGCGATGCCACTGCGCTCGTTGCCCGACCTCCCACACCTGGCGTCGTTGCCTGGCCCCCGAATATCTTGAAGCGGAATCCGCTCACCGCTTGCCAAAGCATGGCGTCGTTGTCGGGATCGATGTCATAGGGGTAGGTCAACACGACGCTGCCGGGCGGGATCGCCCTATCGGCGCCCGAGACGAAATACGACGGGATGTCGGCCGGCCCGGAGGGGTACGGGTACCTGGGTATCAAGGTCACGAGCGCGATCGCTCCCACGAGGCCGACTGATACCGCCCGCGAGCCGAAGCGCCCGGTCGTCGCCCCCGCGCCCTGCGCGCCGCCCCGCGGTTCGGCTCCGTGCCATGCCCAGCCATCCCGGCGAACCCGGTCGAGCCCGACCCCGAGCACGAGCGCGGCTCCGAGTTGCTCGTAGAGGGAGAGGCGGAGGGCGGCGATCCCTTGCACGAGCGGCAGGTGCACCAGCACGTCGAACGGCAAGGGGATGTGCGTCGCATGGTTGTTGACCACGAGCGGCGTGCCGAGCGCGAGGACAAGGCCCGTCAAGGCGAGGCCTGCCCCGAGCAGCACGAGATGCTCGCGACGAAATCTGACGACGAGGTAGACGAGGAGTGCGATCAGGACGACACCCAGATAGACGCCATTCTCAGGGAGGTCGCCAGCGCCGTAGGAGGACCCGATGGCCTCGAGGTGCGCTGGCCCCAGCAGCTGGTTCGTCGTCGGCACGAAGGCGCCGAACAGATCCGCCTTGATAGGGGCGATGTTCGAGATGGCGTGCGGAGGGCCGACGATGTGCTGAGGTCCCCGAAGGAAGAACCACACCGGATAGGCGACGAGAGGCACGAACAAGGCGGCGGAAGCGCCGGCGGCGCGCACGAGCCGACCGAGAGCCCTCGACACCTCGCGTGGATGCGTCAGCGCTGCGGCGGCAGCCACTATCGCGATGCACACGGCCGTGGTCACGAGCACCTCGGTCGAGATGAAGAACTGGAGCACACATAGTGCGCCGAGAGTCAGCCCACGGCGACGAGCGAACTTCCGAACCTCCAGCGGTTCTCGCCCACCGGCCACGATCGGCCCACGGACAAGGGTGTAGACGCAAAGCATTATCAAGGGCGGAATGGGCACGAAAGTAAGGAAGAGATGCCCGTAGCCTTCGCCGACCATGTACGGCGAGAACCCGTACACCAACCCGGCAGCAAACGCAGCAGGCCACCACGACGTGAAACGCCGGACCACGAAGAGCATCGAGGTCGCCGATGCGGCGAACGACAGGCGCATGAGCGCGTTGTAAGCAGCGATCGGTCCTCGTAACCATGTGATCGGCGCGCCGAGCAAGCCGAGCAGCGGCATCGAGGTGTTGACTGCCATGTTCACGCCATGGGGATACTCGAGATAGCTCGTGAAGAACGGGTTGAGCCCATGCCGGAGCGCGTAAGCCGGCCACGCGAGGAACCAGGTCTCCTGTACCGGATCGCTGCACGCACAACCGAGGATCTGCGATCGGCTGAACGACTCGGCCGGCCAGTACGCGACCGCGGCGATCACCAGGTAGACGAGGATCGCAGCCGCGGGTACGAGCCAGGTAGCCGATTGCCAATGTGAGCGAGACGCGGCCAGACCATGGCTAGACGGCCGCGGCCCGTCGCTCTCCGAGGCCGCGGTCATGAGCCGAGAGCCTAATTGCCTGGGACGACATCGCCTTGGGGGGCGGCACGGCCGCCGCGCATGCCTGCCACCCTGCTCAACGACGCGAGCTGGGCCAGCCCCGGAGGTACAGTCATCACGCCCACGAGGTCAGGAAGGCGCATGTGTCGTCGTGGCCACGCGCCGAGGAGGGAGTCGTGCCGGGTATCGCATCGAGCGACCGAGATAGAGGCTCGAGACCGCGACCTTCCGCGCTCGTCGCTGTCGCCCTTGCTCTCGTGGTAATGACCACCACGGGCTGCTTGTGGACTTCCGCAACCGTGAGTCACCCGGATCCGGCCAGGCTGGCAGCGATTTGTGCCGCCCGCGTCAAGCGCGCAGTGGTGACGGCCGTCACGCCGGATACGGCCCTCGAGAATTCCTGGACGGATTACGCAGCCACCGGCAAGGGATGGGTGTCCGGCGATTCCGTGTACGCCTATCAGATCCCTCACCTCGGGACGCTGAACACGTTCTCCGACTCTTTCCTCTACACGATGAACGACTTGAAGAAGCGGCCCATCATCCACAACCTTTTCGTCGTCCAGAGCGCGCACGGCTTCAAGACCGTCACGGGCGGTAGCTCGAGAGAGCCGACAGCGCTCCTGACGGCTAGGCGCGGCTGGTTCTATCTCGGTTTCGGGGGCATCGACGAGGGCAAGACGTTTCAGCAATTCTTCATGGAGGTCCACTGGTGGGGGCCGGGCTCGTTCGACTACTCGCTCGTGCGGATGGTGCTCGCGACGTTCTCGCTGCCTTCTCTTCGCCTCGAGTCGGTGAAGCAGATCGCGGGCAGCCACCCGCAGATCCGATGGGGCTCGTCAGTCGAGCGATTCGGCAACTGGGACTACGTTTACGGCACCGCAAATGGGCGCCTCGGCCTCGGCCCCGGCTACGTCGCGCGGGTCGCCGGGGCCGACCTCCGCGTACCCTGGTCCTACTGGGACGGGCATGGCTGGAGCAGTTCCGCGGCAGCAGCGAGCCCGGTGGTCCACGCCGTGCAGACGCAGTACGACGTCACTCAGTTCGACGGGATGTACGTGCTCGTGACGTCCGATCCCTATCCCAAGTTCAGCGCGAACGCCCACGTGTACTTTGGTTGCTCGCCGACCGGGCCGTTCGATTATCACCAGCGCTTCGCGCTGAGCGACTACGTCGGCCCGCCCGGGGCAAAGCATTGGGGCGGCCACTGGGGCGACGGGTCTGTCTACGTTTATGACGCGCTAGCACAGCCGGCGCTCGAGAAGCCTGGGCAGTTCATCGTCTCCTACGACCAGAACGACATCTTGTTCCCAGCGATCTTCCAGACCCCTAGCATCTATCGGCCCGGTTACCTGGACCTGACTGTCCGATTCGGTCCGGGCTAGGCAGGCTCGCGGAGCCGCCCCCACTTACACTGCCTGCCGTGCGCCAGGACCCGAGGCTCCGCCGCCGCCTCTCCGGCGCGCTCGACTTCGTCGTGCTCGGCGCGCTGGCTTATGTCCCGCTCTTGTTGACCAAGCCGGGCATGGTCTCCTCGGACACGAAGCAGTTCCTCTATCTCGACCCCGGCCGCTTCCTCCGCCAGGTGACCTCGATGTGGGACCCGCAGTTCGCAGGCGGCATGGTCACCCACCAGTACATCGGCTACCTGCTGCCGCAGGGTCCCTTCTTCTGGCTCTTCTCCTCTCTCGGAGTACCGGTCTGGGTCGCGCAGCGGTTGTGGTTGGGATCGCTGGTGTTCCTCGCCGGTGCAGGCGTCCGCTACGCCCTGAGGACGCTCGGTCTCACTTCGTCGGGACCCCTCGTCGCCGGCGTCGTCTACGAGCTCAGCCCGTACGCGATGCAGTACATCGAACGGATCTCGGCCATCTTGATGCCCTGGTCCGGACTCGGCTGGATGCTTGGATTCACCGTCCTCGCCATCCGCAAGGGAGGCTGGAAGTACCCGGCTCTGTTCGCCATCGTCGTGGCCCTTGCCGGCGGCATCAACGCGACTTCTCTCATCTATGCGGGACTCGCCCCGTTGCTCTGGGTCCTCTACTCATTGTTCGTGACGAGGGAAGCCCCCGTGCGGCGAGTCGCGAGCGCGACGCTCAGGATAGGGCTGCTGTCGGTCGCGGTATCGCTCTGGTGGGTAGTCGGCCTCGCAGTCGAAGGCGCTTACGGCATAAGCGTCCTCAAGTACACCGAGACCCTCCCGGCGATCGCCGGCACCTCGGCCGCATCCGAGGTGACCCGCGGCCTCGGCTACTGGTTCTTCTACGGGACCGATCGCCTCGGTCCGTGGCTCTCCTCGAGCGTCGAGTACACGCAGAGAATCGGCTTGATCGCCATCAGTTTCGTGCTTCCGGCGCTCGGTTTCCTCGGTGCGGTCGTGAGCCGCTGGAAGGTACGGGCCTACTTCGTCGCCGTTGCCCTCGTCGGGCTGGTGCTGTCGGTCGGTGCCCATCCGTACAACGGCCCGTCGCCGTTGGGCGGCGTGCTGAAGGCAGTCATGAACGGAACCACGATCGGCTTTGCACTCCGCTCGACCGACCGAGCAACCCCCCTCGTCGTGCTCGCGCTCGCTGCCCTCCTCGGCGCCGGCCTGAGCGCCCTCCACGAGCGGCGCGGCCAGGTGGCGTGGGTCCCGGCCGGCCTCGTCGTCGTCCTCGCCATCGTCAACGCCACCCCGCTCATCACAGGGCTCGCAGTCGACCCCCACTTCGACCGTCCGAGTCAGCTCCCGCAGTACATCTCTTCAGCAGCCCGCTACCTCGACTCGAAGGGCAATGCGACACGGGTGCTGGTGGAGCCAGGTGACAACTGGGCTGACTACACCTTCGGGAATACGATCGACTCGATCTGGTCGGGGATCCTCACCAGGCCGTCGATCCAGCGGCAAATGCTGATCGACGGCTCAGACCAGACCGCAGACCTCCTGTCGGCCTTCGACCTGACGCTCCAGCAAGGCACCTACGAGCCTTCGACTCTCGCGCCGATCGCTCGCCTCCTGAGCGCCGGCGACGTGGTTCTCGAGTCGGACTACAAGTACTGGCACTACGACACGCCGGCTCCTCAGCCGACGTGGGCGCTCTTCGACCCACCACCGGCTGGCATCGGAAAGCCCGTCCTCTTCGGGAAGCCGACCGCGAACGAGCCCCCGATCCGCTACGCCCTTCTCGACGAGCAGGCCGAGGCCACATCTCCCACCGCGGCCTGGCCGCCGCCCGTCGCGGTCTTTCCTGTCAGCGATCCCCGTTCCATCTATCGAGCCGAGCCGGCGACGGCGCCGCTCGTGCTCGACGGCAGCGGCGCGGGCATCGTGGCCGCGGCAGGTGCGGGGCTGCTCGACGACAATCCGACGATCATCTACGCCGGGTCGTTCGCAGGTGACCCGAAGCTCATCCGCCAAGCGGCCCCGCAAGGTGCCGTGCTCGTCCTCACCGACACGAACCGCAAGGAGCTCAGGCGGTGGTCGAGCGTCTCCGGCAACATCGGTGCGACGCTGTCGGCCGACGCAGGGCCACAGACGGCCGACCCCACCGCGCAGTCTCTGCCCCTCTTCGCGTCGGCGACGAACTCGAGCCAGACGATCGCCACCTACTCCGAGGCGCGGTACGTGATCGCCTCCTCGTACGGGAACCCGATCGAGTTCACCCCAGAAGACCGGCCCTATATGGCATTCGACGGGAACCCGAGCACGGCATGGCTCACCTCGTCCCTTTCGGCAGCTAGCGGGCAGTGGCTGCAAGCTGCTCTCGACCACCCAGTGAAGGTTGGGTCGCTCGACCTCATGCAGGCTTACCCCGAAGACACCCAGCGGTGGATAACGAAGGCCACGATCACCTTCGACGGCGGCAGTCCCGTCACCGTCAAGCTCGGGGTCTCCTCAAGGCGATCAGGCGGGCAGATCGTACGTTTCGCCCCACGATCCTTCTCGACAATTCGGATCACTATTGACGGCACGAACTGGAACGGTCGCAACCTGTCTGACGCGACTGGCGTCGGCTTCGCGGAGGTGGGCATTCCCGGCGTGAACATCTCAGAGACGATGCGGCTCCCAAGCGATCTCCTCACTGCCGTCGGGCCAGCCTCGCTCGACCACAGGCTCGTGATCCTGCTCACGCGTGACCGGGTCGGACCGTACCCACCGAGGAGCGATCCTGAGCTGTACATGTCGAGGAGCTTCTCCTTGCCCACGGCGCGCACCTTCGCCATCGCAGGCACAGCGACGGTCTCGCCGCTCGTCACCGACAAGCGGGTCGACACGATCCTCGGCGGTCGGGGAGTATTCGGTGGTGCGTTGATCACTTCCAACGACCGGCTTCCTGGCGACCTCGACGCCCGGTCGGTCTTCGCCCTCGATGGCAACGCCCACACGGCCTGGACGTCTGGATTCGGTGCCAACGCCCAGTCCGGCGCCTGGATGCAGGCCAGCCTGACCCACCAGATCAGCTTCAACCACATGTCCCTTCAGGTCGTCGCCGACGGCAGGCATTCGGTGCCGACGTGGATCCGCATCACCACGAACGACCACGGTCGCGCTCTCGTTCAGGTCCCCGCGATCCACGACAGCCCGACGCCGGGCGCAACTACCACCGTGCAACTTGGTTTCCGGCAGCTCACAGGAAGCGTCGTCCGCGTCACCGTCGTTGGCGTGCGCAGCGAGACGACGGTCAACTGGTACACCGAGCAGCGACAGGTGCTGCCCTTCTCCATCGCCGAGATCGGGATACCAGGGCTGAGCATCCGACCCGAGAATCCCTCGGCGGACATCCCCAAGGTCTGCCGGGGCAACCTGATGACGATCGATGGGAAGCGGGTGTGGCTCAAGGTCACCGGGACTGTCGGGACTGCCGAGAGTGGCGGCGGTCTCACTGTCACGGGGTGCGGTCCGGACGTCGTAGGCGTGCGGCTCGGCTCCGGCGTCCATCTGCTCGTCACGCGAGCCGGGGCTGCCACCGGCATCGACATCGACCGTCTCGTGCTTGATTCGGCCAGCGGGGGCGGTGCTTCGCGGCTCTTGCCAGACGGCAACCCCTACCCGGTCGCCGGGACCATCGCCAGCCCTGGCACTCCGGCGCTGGCCACGCCAAAGGTGAAGGTGATGAGCGCCACGGCCACGACGGCCCGTCTCGAGGTCTCGGGGGCAACGCGGCCGTTCTGGCTGGTGCTGGGCGAGAGCCTCGACAACGGCTGGGTGGCACAGATCGCCGGCGGTCGCTCGCTCGGCACTTCCACCCTCATAGACGGCTACGCCAACGGCTGGTACGTAATGCCCGGCAGCCGAGTGAACTTCACGGTCGATCTCGTGTGGGAACCGCAGAAGGAGGTGAACGTCGCCCTCGTGGTGTCGGCCTTGGCGATCCTCGTCTGCCTCGGCCTCATCGCTGAGCCGGCTCGGCGCGTCAGGACGCGGCGGCGGTCCAAGCGCGAGCGCGCCGAGGCCGAGGAGATCGGCCCCGCGATCGCCCTTCAGACCGCCCAGGCGATCGAGCCCGAAGACAGCGAGGCCCATTTCCTTGCACCGTGGTCGCGCGCCGGACGAGCCAGTTCATTCGGCGCAGCCCTCGCGACGGCGCTCGTAGCGGGCGTGGTGACGGTCGCCGTCATACCCGAACCGTGGGCGGCACCGATCGCGGTCCTGATGATCGTCTTGACGCTCGTCTCCGCCAGGGCCGGGAGGAGCCGTCTCCTGCTCGCGGGAACGGCCCTGGTGGCCTCGGTCGCGACGGGAGTGATGACAGTGGTGGGTCAGATGGTGCACCACTTCCCGGCCGGATCGGCGTGGCCCTCCTACTTCCAGTCCGCGAGCATCGTCGCCATCATGGCCTTCGTCGCTCTGGCGGCCGACGCCGCGGTCGAGACTGTCCGAACGGCTAAGGGCGACGGTCCTGGCGCCGCGCGAGAACCTCGAGATTCCACGTCATGAGCTCGCGGACACCGGGCAACCTTACGATTCCCCGGGCGAGACTTGGGTGGTACCTCGGCAGGGCATCGACGACCTCGAGGGCGGGGTGGCAGCTCAGGTAACGAAGGGTGGGGCCGACGTGTATCGCGAACATCGTCTCGCCGAGGCGGTTCTTCGGCGGACGACCCCTGCGGCGCTCGTACCGTTGCGCGGCACGATCCGCTCCGAGATAGTGCCAGGGAGCGGTCTCGTGGCCGCCCCACGGGCCGTACCAGTTCGTGAAGGAGATCCAAACATGGCCGCCGGGGCGGACAACTCTCGCCATTTCGTCGATCACCTCGAATGGGCGCGCGACGTGCTCGAGCATGTTGGACGAGACGACGAGATCTGAGCTTCCGGAGCGAAACGGCAGCTGGTACCCGTCACCCAACACCGCGCCTTCCGGCGCGGCGCCCCGCCAGGAGAGCTCGGCACAGTCGGGATCGACCATGAAGCAGACCGAGCCCCGCTCCCTGAACGCCTTCCCCAAGTAGCCGGCGCCGCAACCTATGTCGAGCACGCGGGCCCCCTCGAGCGCGATGCGCCGGCCGAGGAGCGCCGCCGCATCGGCTGCGATCGCCTCGTAGAACAGATCTGGGTCGGTCTGCTCTTGGCGGAATGCCCGCAGCAGCCGCACCGAACGCTCGAGGGTGCGTCCTTCAACCGCCTGTCGGCTGGCCGCACTGGGTGCCGGAGGGCCAGCCACGTTCGCGCCGAGGTTCGTGGCAGCGGCCGCGTCAATAGTGGCTCCGCTCGCGTCATACGCTGGCCGCTCCGTCAGCATCCGCTTAACGTAGCCGTCGCTCCAAACACAAGCACGATCCGCCGACGAGCTGGTTCAGGCGACCCGCGTCGCTCCAGGCTCCGAGAAACCCAACCCAGGCTCCGCCCCCGTCCCCCACCCACTTGCGCCGACGGAATGCAACCGGAAGTACCCCGCTGCACCGATCATGGCGGCGTTGTCGGTGCACATTGCCCGGGACGGGAGGAACACACGCAGCCCGGCCGCCTCTCCTTCTTCGGTCGCCCGCCGCCTGAGCTCGGAATTCGCAGCCACCCCTCCGGCGAGGCAGATCCCCGAGGCGCCGACCTCGTCGGCAGCGGCCAACGTCTTTTGTACGAGCACATCGACGACGGCGGCTTGGAACGAAGCCGCCACGTCCTCGGTCGAGACTTGAGGATGAGCCCTGACATAGCTCACAACGGAAGTCTTGACGCCTGAAAAGGAGAAGTCCGCCGTCCCCTCCATGAAGGCCCGCGGGAACGAGATAGCGCTCGGGTCGCCTTCCAGCGCCGCTCTGTCGATTGCGGGGCCACCCGGGTAGCCGAGGCCGAGGTACCTCGCGACCTTGTCGAAGGCCTCTCCAGCCGCGTCGTCCTTGGTGCGGCCCAGCACCTCGTAGCGGCCCGGCCCGTCCATCCGCACCAAGAGCGTGTGCCCTCCCGACACGAGGAGCACGACGACCGGAAGCTCGAGGCCCGGATCCTCGAGCAGCGACGCGTAGAGGTGACCTTCGAGATGGTTGACCGCCACGAACGGGACACCCCATGCCATCGCGAACGCCTTCGCCGCCGAGACCCCGACCAGCAGGGCACCGACCAGACCCGGGCCGACGGTGGCAGCGACCGCGTCGATCGGCCGCCCGCCCCGCCCGTCCGGTCCGAGGCCCGCCCCTGCGAGCGCCTCGGTGACTACAGGCACGAGCAGCTCGGTGTGCGCCCGGCTGGCCAGTTCAGGGACGACACCGCCGTAGCGGGCATGCAAGTCGACCTGGCTGGAGACGACCGACGAGACGACCGTCCTCCCGTCGTCGACGACAGCAGCGGCGGTCTCGTCACACGAGGTCTCGAGGGCGAGGACCCGGCCAGGGTGATCGCTCATGTGCCTTCCCCGGGAAAATCATCAGGCGCAGCAGCGGGCGCCTCGTCGGGAGCGACAAGGTCGCCTGATCCCTCGAACGCCTCGGCGATGATCTCCAGTCGGCGCTTGTAGTCGTTGGACTGGATGTCGTGCGCCCACATTATGAGCGCGTCCTCGTTGACCTCTGCGTAGTAGTTCTTCCGGATCCCGGCGGGCGCAAAACCGAACTGGTGATACAGCGCCTGTGCCCCTGTATTGGTCACCCTCACCTCGAGCGTGAGGTCTTCTGCCCCTCGCTTGCGGGCCGTCTCTGCCAGCTCGAGCAACAAGCGCCGCCCGATCCCGTGGCGTTGCCAGCGCGGCGACACGCCGATCGTCGTGATATGACCCTCGCCGACCGCCAGCATCAGCCCGGCATACCCGACGACTTCGTTCCCGCTGATCGCCACGACGTAAGCGCGGGTCCCACCCATCGTCAACTCAGAGAGATAGAGCGAGAGCGACCACGGCGTCGGGAACACCTGCTGCTCGATGGCCACTACCGACTTGAGATGGCGCCTGCGCATCGGCACGATCGCGATGCCCCCGGACGTGACGTGACGCTGCCCGCGACGATGGACAGCAGTTCGCCGCCAGGCCATCGTCATCTCCCCTCGGCCGCCGGCCCGTCGTGGCGGGTCGTCCAGTTGATCCTGGTGTCGGCCTCGCGCAGGTAGCACGGGGCGAGATGTGCTGGGTCGAGCGTCCGGCCCTCCCGGACCGCCTCTAGTGCCAGCACGGCGACCGAGGCTACAGGCGGGAAGGCCACCGAACGCCCCGCGATCCTCCAGTGTGGATGCTCGCTCGTCTCGAAGACATCGCGATAGCGCAGAGCCCCGTCGCCGGCGAAGAGGACACGACCCTCGTCGAGTGCTCCGACCTCGGTCGCCAGCTTGGAAGGCGGACCCCAGGCCATGCCGGCCGCGTATGACCACGCAACCTCGCCCCGGCGGAGATCGACGACCGGCACGACCTCGACGGGGGCACCCGCGTCGAGGGCGGCCGCCCGGATCGCCTCGAGACTCGTCACGGCGACCGATGGGATCCCGAGAGCCATGGCTATCGCCTTCGCAGCCGATACCCCGACGCGGATGCCGGTGAAAAGCCCAGGCCCGACGTCCACCGCTACACAGTCGATGTCGGCAAGCGCAACGCCGCTCACCCCGCAGACCTCCTCGATCGCCGGGTGGAGGAGCTCTATGTGGTGTCGCGCTGTGTTGACGGTCAGCTCGGCCAACACCCCGTCGTCGTCTGACGCGATCGCCGCGCCGGCGGCGCCGGTCGCCGTCTCGAGCGCGAGCACCTTCATCGGGCCGCCTCGACCCGGCGTTCCCAGCGCGCCCCACGACCCTCGAGCCGGAGCAACCGATCGGTCTCAGCCTCGCCGAGCTCGATGCTCACGATCAGCGCGTCGTCGCCGTAGAGATCGACCGCGCCCTCCCCCCACTCCGCTAGGAGGACGCCACCCTCCTCGAGACCCTCGTCGAGCGCCAGGTCGATCACTTCTTGCAGGCGCTCGAGCCTCCAGAGGTCGGCGTGCAGGACGGTCAGGCGGCCCTGATACACCTGGCAAAGCGTGAACGTCGGGCTCGTCACGTCGTCTGCGACCCCGAGGCCGGCCGCGACGCCTTGCACGAACGTGGTCTTGCCGGCACCGAGCTCTCCCACGAGCAAGACGACGTCGCCAGGCTCGAGCACCTCGGCGATCAGCTCACCAGCCGCCCGCGTCTCACCGGGCGAGACGGTGGTGAGGGTTGCGGGGATCATCAGGAGAGGGCACGTTTCGCTCGGATGAGGTCCGCCCGCATGTCGGCGACGACGGCGCCTCCACCACGGAGCGCCGCCGACGGGTGAAACGTCGGCACAAGCGCGATGCCGTCACGAAAAGGGTGCACGCGGCCCCGCAGGCGCGTGATGCCCTCGGTCGTGTCCAGGAGCGAGCGCGTGGCGAAGTTGCCGAGCGTCACGATCACCTTCGGCTGGACGAGCTCGATCTGGGACTCAAGCCAGTGGCGGCAGGCGGCGACCTCCTCGGGCAACGGATCCCGATTTCCGGGGGGGCGGCACTTGAGCGTGTTGGCGACGTAGTACCGAGAGCGGTCGAGGCCGATCTCCTCGGCGACCAGGCGATCGAGCAGCTTGCCCGAGCGTCCGACGAACGGCTCTCCTTGCAGGTCTTCGTCCTTCCCGGGCGCCTCGCCCACGAACATGAGATCTGCGCGGGGATCGCCACGTGAGAACACGACCTGCGTACGCCCTTTTGCCAGCGGGCAGGCCACGCACACCTTGGCTTCAGCCTCGATCTCGGCGAGCGTCGGCACGGGAGGATGTTACTCAGGTACGACCACTGCCCCCTTGCCCTCGGCCTCGGCCGAGAGCTGGTCGAGCAGCCATGCAATTGCCTCCCGCCGCTCGTACATGAGCATGTGGCCGGCGCCGGGCAACACGACAAGCCGAGCTCCCGGCAGCGTCTCGACGAGCGCCCGCCCGTATTTCGGCGGCGTCAGGCGGTCGCGGTCCCCCACGACGACCAGGCAGGGCACCGGCGCGTGCCCGAGCCGCTCCCGCTCATTGAAATTGACCAGCTCCGACAAGAGCGAGACGAGGCGATCAGGTCGCATGGCGCGGGAGTACTCGAGCGTCCGGCGCACAGCGACAGGGTCAGGGTGTTCCCCGAAGACGAAGAGCGTCCCTCGCGTCCCGGCGCTGTTGGACGGGAGGAGGGGACGGCCGGACCGATTGACTGCACCGTGCCCCGCGACGACTAGGTCGACCGCCATCGGGACCAGCCGACGCAACGTTTCGAGCGGTATCGAGATGCCACCCGAGCTCGCGATGATCGCAATGGCGCCGACGCGCTCGGCAACGACGCCAGGGTGCCTCCGGCAGAAACGCAACGTCGCCATCCCACCCATCGAGTGCCCCACAACCGTCGCGCGGCGAAGATCCAGTGCCTCGAGCACGTCAGCAAGGTCATCGGCCATGGCGGCGATGGTCATGCCTGCCTCCCCCGGCTCGGAGTGGCCGTGCCCACGCAGATCGAGTGCGATCATCCGGTGCCTGTCTCCGAGGTCGCGGAACTGGTACGCCCACACGGACGACTGCAACGTCAGGCCGTGCAGCAACACGATGGGAGGTCCCTCTCCCCAGTCCGCGACGTGGATGTTCCCTCCGTCACGAACCGGGATGTCGAGATGACGGGTGCCGGCCGGCAGATCGAGCTCCTCGGCGAGTCCGGCCAGGCCGAGGCCAGAGCTCGCGTCCCTGCCGGCGGCGCGGCGCCGGGCTGCCCGACGAGCCGCATATCCGATCCCGGCCGCCCCGAGGGCACCCGCGACAGCGACAGCGGCGGCTCCCTTTCCCGACGGCAGCTTGTCCCTCAAACGTGCTCCAGCGCTCTGGTCCTCTTTTGTCAAGGTCTGTCCTCCTCGTCGGAGTCGGTGAACTGCCGCGGCACGCGAAGCCCGATACGGGTCACGATCTCATACGAGATGGTCGCGAGCCGGTCAGCCCACTCGTCGGCGGTGATCGTCTCGCTCTCTTGCGAACCGATCAGCACAGCCTCGTCACCTGCCCTCACGCCCGAGCTCGGGTCACATGCGACGACCATCTGGTCCATCGTCACCATCCCGGCAAGTGGGCAGCGGCGTCCGCCGATGAGGACGGCTCCACCGGCGGCGAAGTAGCCCCGAGGCACGCCATCGGCGTAGCCGAGCGGGACCGTTGCGACTACCGACCGCTCAGGTAGCGCCGCCACGCGGCCGTAGGAGAGGCGCTCTCCTGCCTCGTACTCCCGCACCATCGTGACCTTCGCCTTCCAGGACAGCGCCGGCCGCAGGGGACCCATTCCCACGCGTGCGAGCTCCACCTCGAGCATCGGCACCACCTGCGGGCTCGGCGCATAGCCGTAGACGGAGATGCCGCACCGGACCATGTCGTAGCGGGATGCCGGCCAGGCGATCGTGCCCGCCGAGTTGGCAGCGTGAACTCTGCGAGGCTCCGGGAGGCCGGCAGCTTTGAGCTCCTCGCGAACCGACTCGAAGATCGCCACCTGCTCGGAGGTGAACCCGTCCGAGACCTCGTCGGCGACCGCGAAGTGGGTCCAGAGGCCGGCGTAGTCGAGCCCAGGTGCTTGAGCGACCCGGCTCACGATCGAGGCGATGTCAAAGGGTGCCGCCCCGACACGATGCATCCCCGTGTCGACCTTCACCTCCACCGGGAGAGCGGGACGAGACGAGCCGGCACCGAGCGCGCGTGCCGCCGCGCTGGCCGCGGCGACGCCATCGCTCGTGTAGAGCGTGGGCGCGAGGTCGTGGTCGAATGCGTCGCGCATCGCGTCGGCGGCAGGCTCGGACAACAAGAGCACCGGGGCGGTCACGCCACCCTCGCGCAGCTCGACCCCCTCGTCGACGAGAGCTACCGCGAGCTCGGTCGCCCCGCCCTCGAGCACGGCGCGGGCAACCCGTACTGCCGAGTGGCCGTAGGCGTCCGCCTTGACGACGGCGCAGAGCTTTGCCGGAGCAGCGATCGCCGCCAGGACGCGCGCGTTGTGGCGGATCGCGCCGAGATCGACTTCGGCCCACGCCGGTCTGCGAGCGCCCTCAGCTGCCATGAGACTGCGCCCGTGTCGCCTCGGCGTCAGACAGGACAGCGGCGACGAGGTCAGGGAGGTCCCCCGCGACGAGGCCCTCGAGCAGGCCGCGCTCACCCGCCCGGCCGTGCACGTGTGCTCCTACGGCTGCTGCCGCGGGCGCCGCCACACCACGGGCGAGGAAGGCGCCGATGACGCCGGACAGCACGTCGCCCGTCCCGGCCGTAGCGAGCTGGCTCGTGCCGGCGATCGCCAACATCACCCGGCCGTTCGGCTCGGCCACGACGGTCGTCGACCCCTTAAGCAGGACGATGGCGCCCGTTGCGGCGGCGAGGCCCCTCACGGCTGCGATGCGGTCGGGCCCGAGCGGCGATACCGCGAGGCGCGCGAACTCGCCCTCGTGCGGCGTCAGGATGGTCGGCTCGGTCCGCGGGCTGATCACCTCCACTGTCGAGATCTCCCCTCCGAGCGCAGTCAGCGCGTCAGCGTCCACGAGCACGGGGATCAGCGCGTTCGTGACGAGCCGCCGCACGGACGCCCTCGTCGGTCGCTCGAGACCAAGGCCGGGCCCGATGACGAGAGCTTTGCAGCGCTGCAACATCTCGAGGGCGGCCTCGTCCCAGCCGTTCATCGGGAGGGAGCGGCTGACCGCCTCGGAGACGGGCAGGTCGGAAGGACCGGCCCCTGGGATTCCGAGCCGCACCATGCCGGCGCCGGCACGTGCGGCGGCATGGGCGACGTAGCCCGGGGCGCCGTACATCCCTGGGGAGCCGGCGACGACTGCGAGCGCGGTCTGCCACTTGTGAGCCTCGGGCTCTCGGACGGGAAGGTATCGGAGGATGTCATCGTCTTCGATCAGGCGGATCTCGCACTCGTCGACTGACGGGACCGGCAGGCCGATTGCCTGAAGGGTGATCCGGCCGGCGCGGTAGCGGCCCTCGCCTACGAGAAGGCCGGGCTTGAACGCTCCGAAGGTGACCGTTGCAACGGCGTTGACGGCATTTGGTCCCGTGACGCCAGTGTCGGCATCGACCCCCGTCGGGATGTCGACCGCCAGCACCGGTGCGCCGGCGGGATCGGGTGCGTCGTAGTCACCCCGGAAACCGGTTCCATATGCGGCGTCTATCACGAGGTCGGACGGCGGCAAACTCGCCGGCGCCCCCCGTGCGTCGATGATCAATGTCCTGACCCCGCGTCGTGCAAGCACTGCAGCCGCCATGCGACCGTCGGCACCGTTGTTACCCGGCCCCGCCACGACGACGACTCGCCGGCCGTAGGTGCCACCGAGGAGGGATATTGCTTCGTTCGCGACCGCCGTTCCCGCACGCTCGATGAGCGTCTCTATTGGTGTTCCGTCCGCGACTGCCCGCGCGTCGACCTCGCGCATGCCTGCTGCGGTGAGAACCGGTCGCAACGATGCTCCTAGCGAGCGACGACGACGGCCGAGGCGGTCTCGTCAGTGTGGGTGAGCGACACCGACCATGCGGCAACGCCGAGGGCGGACGCGATCTCGGCCGCCTTGCCAGTCACCCGTAGCTCAGGTGCGCCGCTGAGGAGCCGAGTGACCTCCACCTCACCCCAGCCGAACGCTCCGATCCCGACACCGAGCGCCTTCATCGCCGCTTCTTTTGCTGCAAAGCGCGCAGCGAGCCCCGGTACCGGGTCCCTCCTCCGCTCGAGCGAGGCACGCTCACGCTCGGTGAAGAGGCGCGCGGCAACGCCGGGGCGGCGTGCCAGCACCCGCCGGAAGCGATCGATCTCGACGAGGTCGATCCCGATGCCGATCACTCGACTGTGACGACCTTTGCGAGGTTGCGTGGCCGGTCGACGTCGTTTCCCCGCGCACGGGCGATCGAGTAGGCGAGGATCTGCAGGGGGACCACACAGACGACGGGCGACAGCAACGCGTCTACAGCCGGCACCGGGAGAACCATGTCGACGAGGCGGGCCGTCTCTTCGTCGCCCTCGTCGGCAACGGCAACCACCGTCGCTCCGCGGGCGCGGAGTTCTTCGACGTTTGCCAGGAGTTTCTCCCAGAGAGGGCCCCGCGTCGCTATCACGACCGCGACGGCGTTGCGATCTATGAGCGAGATAGGTCCGTGCTTCATCTCGCCAGCTGCGTACGCCTCGGCGCGCACGTAGGCGAGCTCTTTGAGCTTGAGGGCGCCTTCGAGGGCGATCGGGTAGCCGATGTTGCGGCCGAGGAAGAAGACGTCGTTGACCTCTGCAAGCTCGTCGGCGACGGCTGCATAGTCGTCGGAGAGCTCGAGCGCCCGGGCGACGAGGGCAGGAAGCTCGCTGATCTGGGCTCCGACGGCAGCGGCCTCGGGCGGTTCGAGCGTGCCGCGGAGCCGACCCATGTGGAGGGCGAAGACCTGGAACAAGATGATCTGCGAGAGGTGGCACTTCGTCGACGCCACACCGACCTCGGGGCCTGCGCGTGTGTAGAGCACGCCGTCCGCCTCACGTGCCATGAGCGAGTCGACGACGTTCGAGATCACCATCGTCTTCGCGCCACAGCGCTTGGCTTCGCGCAGTGCATGGTAGGTGTCGACCGTCTCACCAGATTGGCTGATGGCGATCACGAGCGTCCGCTCGTCGAGCACGGGGTCCCGGTAGCGGAACTCGCTGGCTATCTCGGCCGTCGCTGGGACTCGTGCCCAGCGTTCGAGGGCCATGGCGCCGATCTCGCCCGCGTGGTAGCTGGAGCCGCACGCGATGACGATTACCCGGTCGATCGCCGCGAGCTCGGCCTCGGTGAAGCAGAGCTCTTCGAGCTCTGTCGTCCCCTCGGGAAGGATCCGCCCGATCAAGGTGTCCGCGAGGGCGCGGGGCTGCTCGTGGATCTCTTTCGACATGAAGTCCTCGTAGCCGTCTCGCTGAGCCGCCTGAACACCCCAGGAGACCCGGATCGCGAGGGGCTCGACGGGATGACCGGCCGAGTCGATCACGGTGATGGTGCCCGGCTGCACTTGGGCGATCTCGCCGTCTTTCAGGGCGTAGAGGTCTCTCGTGGTGCCGAGAACAGCTGCGATATCGGAGGAGACGACACCTACGGCGTCCGTGCGCCCGACGATCAGCGGGGAGGTCCGGCGAGTTGCGACAAGCGTGTCCGGCTCGCCGGCGTAGATGACGGCTAGGGCGAAATCGCCTCGCAGGACTGCTGCGCAGCGGCGCACGGCCTCGAGGAGGGTGGCGCCGGTCTCGAGCTCCGCCTCGATCAGGTGCGCTACGACTTCGCTGTCCGTCGCCGAGGTGCGGTGGTGGCCGGCGGCGTCGAGCTTTGCGGCGAGCTCGCGATGGTTCTCGATGATCCCGTTGTGGACTATGGCGACCGTGCCGGTGCAGTCGAGGTGTGGGTGGGCGTTCGGCTCGGTCGGAGGCCCGTGCGTCGCCCAACGGGTGTGGCCGATGCCGGCTCTCGCCGGTGGCGCCGTGCTCGCGAGGTGCTCGAGCTCTGGGATGGACTCGGCCCTGACTGCGGCTCGCGCGCGCCAGATGAAGTGATCCGTGCTTGCTGAGCTGACGCCGGCCTTGGCGCCTGGGCCTGGCTGGGCTGCTCGCTCGTCACCTGGCTGGTCAGGCGTGATGAGCGCCACTCCGGCGGAGTCGTAGCCCCGGTATTCGAGGAGCGCGAGGCCGTCGAGCAGCATGCGGAGGGGGTCGTCCACTCCTGTGACTCCGATGATCCCGCACATACCGTGCAAGGCTACGCCGGATGAGCCTCGCGATCGGCCTCGTGCTGGCGTTGGCGTCTGCCGCCGCGCTCAATTGGGGTTACTTCGTTCAGCACGAGGCGTCGAACACCTTGCCGGAGCTGTCGATGCGCCGTCCGGTGCAGTCCCTCATGACCCTGTTCACGAGCGGCCGCTGGCTGCTCGGGTATGGAGTCGGGATCGTCGGCTGGGGCCTCTACGTGGCTGCTCTGTTCCTCGCACCGATCTCGATCGTCCAGGCTGTCTCGGCCGGTGGCATCGGCCTTCTCGCTCTTTTCGTGTGGCGCGTCGCCAGCGTGCCGTTCTCGGGCCGGGAGCAGCGTGCGATCGCGGCGTCGATCGTCGGCCTGGCTCTTCTCGCACTCTCGTTCTTCGCAGGGGTCCCGACGGCTCGTACCGTGATGCCGGCTACCGCGTACATGTGGGTAGGTGCCACCGTGGTCGTCGCTGCTCTCGCCTGGCAGCCGGGTTCCCGCCTGCTACGACCAGGAGCCGGGCTCGGCGCAGCGGGCGGGTTGCTCTTTGCCGCCGGCGACTTGGCGACGAAGGCTGCAGTCGGGGGTGGCGGGCTTGCGTTCGTGCCGTTGCTGGTCGCGTGTCTCGTGATCGGTTTCGTCGCGTTGCAGCTCGCGTTCCAGCTCGGGACTGCTCTCGCCACGGCCGGGTTGTCGACATTGCTGAACAACGCCCTGCCGATCGTCGGAGGGATCGTGGCCTTTCACGAGAGGTTGCCCGGTGGGGTTTTCGGTGCTGCGAGAGCGGTGGGATTCGTGACGGTGGTGCTGGCAGCAGCACTGCTGGCCCGGCCGGAGCGGGGCGAGGCGAGCGCCACGGTTGAGGACTGATCCGGTACCCCGACCGGGACGGAAGCCTCAGTCGTATGGAAGGTCCTGCGGCCGGACGTTCTTGTGGTCAGGTGCAGGCTGCTCGACGAACTGAACCGCTGAGACCACGGCTCGTCCTTCGAGAAGGCACCGCGCTACACGATGCATTCCGTCCATCACCTGGCCTTCTGTCCCGAGGATCACGGGATACGAGAGGTCAACCTCGTTCACGAGCTCCATGTGGCGCACGATGACCCGCACCGTCCACGGCGCGCCGTCGGCATCAAACCAGTGGACCGTGTCGAGTTCCCGAATTGACGTGAGGGGAACCTCGTTCACCGGGAGATCGGCCGAGAGCTCGATCAGGTGGTCGACATCCCACGCGTCGAAGCCATCGTCACTCGGCCGGAAGTAGTACTGCTTTCGCACAGAATCTCCCCTGACTCACCCGAGGTCGCGCCTCACCAAGGCAGCGATCCGCTCGGCATACCGCTCCGCTTCGTCATGTGTCGGGGCCTCCACCATCACCCGCACGCATGACTCGGTCCCGCTCGGGCGAAGGAGGACGCGCCCAGTCTCACCGAGCTCCCGCTCGACCGCCTTCGCTTCGTCCCAGACCGCTCGAGCGTCACTGAGGCGCTCGGGCCGCGCTACCACGACGTTCACCAGTACCTGAGGGAGCCGCCTCATGGTCTCGTCGGCGAGCTCAGCCACGGTGCGACCGGTGCGGCCCAGTAGCTCGAGCAACTTGAGCGCAGTCAGGATCCCGTCCCCCGTCGACGCGTGCTGCCGGAAGATGAGATGGCCCGACTGCTCGCCGCCGAGCACGTAGCCGCCGGTCTCGAGGGCGTCCGCCACGTGACGGTCACCGACCGGCGTCTCCACCACGTCGATCCCGGCTGACTTGAGGCCGATACGCAGGCCCAGATTGCTCAGCACGGTCACTACGACGGTGTCCCCGGCCAGAGTGCCCGCACGGCTGAGGTCAGCCGCGAACATGGCGATGAGGTGGTCCCCGTCGATCATCCCGCCTTTGTGGTCGACCGCCAGCATGCGATCCGCGTCTCCGTCGAAGGCGATGCCGAGCGCTGCCTGGCGCCGGAGGACCTCCTCGGTGAGAGGGCCGAGATGGGTGGAACCGCAACCAGCGTTGATGTTGGTACCGTCAGGCTCGGCGAACATGACGTGATGGCGGACCTTCAACCGCTCGAACACGAGCGGAGCAATGTGGCTCGCAGACCCGTGAGCGCAGTCGATCACGACTTCGCCTTCAGGCATCGATGCCGCCTCGACGACGGAGACGAGCTGGTCGACATACTCAGGCACAGCTCGAGGGTCCGGAGCGATCCTGCCGACCTGGGCGCCAGCCTCTGGGCCAGGCCCATTCGCGGCGCCTGCCGCAGCAGCGTCGAGCTCGTCTTGCAAGACGAGCTCGATCTCCACGGAGATCTTCGCCCCGCTCGAGTCGAAGAGCTTGATGCCGTTGTCGACGTACGGGTTGTGAGAAGCCGAGATCATCGCCGCAGGTAGCCGCCGCCCCGCAGCCAGCCAGGCCAGGCCAGGCGTAGGGATGACCCCGACGTCGATGACGTCGCGCCCTTCCGAAGCCAGGCCGGCGGAGAGCCCGGCCTGCAGCATCTCACCCGACAGGCGCGTATCCCGGCCGACAAGCCAGGCTTCGCCGGCCACCCTCCGCGCTGCAGCCCGCCCAAGGGCGAGCGCAAACTCGGGAGTCAGCTCCGTGTTGGCGACTCCGCGTATCCCATCGGTGCCGAAACGAGGCGGCACTTGCGAACCAGCAGCGATCAGCGCTTGGAGTACTGCGGGGCCTTGCGGGCCTTTTTCAACCCGTACTTCTTGCTTTCCTTCTCGCGGGCGTCGCGAGTGAGCATGCCGGCCTTCTTCAGCTTGCCCCGCAGCTCAGGGTCGAGCTCGATGAGGGCCCGTGCGATTCCGAGACGGAGAGCGCCCGACTGGCCGGAGATGCCACCACCGTCGATCGTGGCATCGACGTCATACTCCTCCGCCTTCTCCACGAGGCGGAGCGGCTCGCTCGCCAGCATGCGGTGCGAAGCCGAAGGGAAGTAGTCCTCGAAGGTCCTCTTGTTGATGGTGATCGCTCCCTGGCCCGGACGGAACCGGACTCGGGCTACGGCTTGCTTACGGCGCCCAGTCGATTGGACGAGCGGCTTCGGCATTAGCGGGAATTCCTCTCGATTGTGTCGTTATTGAAGATCTGCACGCTGATCACGAAGCCCTCTTGGCGCTCGGCGGGATCGGAAGCGGCTTCGGCATCTGGGCTGCATGTGGGTGCTCAGGGCCGGCGTAAACCTTGAGCTTGGTGAACATCTTGCGGCCGAGAGTCCCCTTCGGGAGCATGCCCTTGACGCTCTTTCGGACCAGCTCTTCAGGCTTGGTCCGCAGGAGCTCGGTGTAGCTCGTGGCGGTGAGGCTTCCCGGGTAACCACTGTGGTGGTAGGCGAACGACTTGTCGGCCTTGTTGGCCGTCAGCACGACCTTGGCGGCGTTCACGACGATCACGTGGTCGCCGGTGTCCATGTGGGGAGCGAAGATCGGGCGATGCTTCCCCCGCAGAATGCGGGCAACCTCGGTGGACAGGCGACCGAGCACCAGGTCCTCAGCGTCGACCACGTACCAGACGCGCTCGATATCGCTCGGCTTCGGGGAATAGGTGCGCACAGTTGTCCTTCGTAGAGATGTCTCACCCGGTCCGACCGTCGCGTTCGCGGTCGGATTGGGCGTGTCGTGTCGGGGCGCGAAC
>JBKQLZ010000008.1:0-10449 GCA_052146895.1 Acidimicrobiales bacterium | reverse complement strand
TGGAGCGGACGACGGGATTCGAACCCGCGACCCTCACCTTGGCAAGGTGATGCTCTACCACTGAGCCACGTCCGCGTGACACATGCATCGTAGCAACCCGCCGGCGCCCGGCAATGCTGCGCATTGGCGCCCGTTACTCAGCGCACGACTAAGCGCGCCGCTAGGGCGAACGGAACGACGGCGAGGGCGAGGACCACGAGCACGAGCCAGTAAGGAGCGCCAAGGGTTCCGAATATTGCGTCGTGGAGCGCGACGACCGAAGCGTGCGGCACTGAGTCCCGTCCCCCGAATAGGCGCGGGAGGAACTCAGTCCCGATCAGGGCGGCGAGCGCTACCAGCGGTGCCGCGATCAGCGGTCCCGTCGCCACCACTGCTATCGCGGCTGCGACGATGGCGAGAAGAAGAGTGCCAGTTGCCGCGCCGTTCCCAAGGTAGTGATACCCGGCTATCCCCAACACGAGCACGAGCCACCCTACGAGCACTCGAAGACGGAGTGAGGCACGAGCCGTTGCAACCAGCAGTAGCGCGGTCACTCCCGGCACGAGAAGGCCGAGAACCGCCGAGACGCCGTTGACGAGCCGAACGAACCAACCATGCTTCGGGGCAGCGCGCACAAGGGTGAGTCCGCCCGAGTGAACGATCCGCTGGGCCGTGTCGGAAAGCGAGCCAGCGGCTCCGGAGAAGTAGCCCACGTGCACCACGCCGACCGCGATCCCGAGTGCGGCGCCGAGGACCAACCAGATGGTGCCCTTCGTCGGGCTTCCGGGGGCGCGTTCAGGAGATGACAAGTCGATCATCATCCCCCACTTGAGCATGCCTGGGGTCGCGGCCCGTTAAGGGAGGCGGCGCGCGGCCCTCGGCGGGCGTAGATTCAGGGCGCGAGGGAGAAACGAAGGGTTGCCATGCACCACCAACGCCCCCACCCACAAACCTCGCTTGCAAACCGCGTCGCCCTAGTGCTTACGATCGTCGCGCTTGCCCTACCGCTTGCCGCGACACAGGCGCTGAGCGAGGGGATCGCCACTGCCCGATCCGACAAGGCCGCTTCATGGGCCAGGGCCACGCTGACTGAACCAGCCAGCACATTTGATGGCCAGCTCAACGGCGCTGTGTGTGCGAACTCGACGGACTGCTACGCGGTCGGCTGGGGCTCGACCTCGGGGTCTCTAATCGGAACACTCGTGGAGCACTGGAACGGAACGGCTTGGGCAGCCGAGACGAGCCCGAATCCCACTGCCCCAGGTGACGACTTTCCGCAGATGAACGCGGTCACTTGCCTGAACGCGACCAACTGCACCGCCGTCGGGACGGACCTCACCCTCTCCAACACGTTCAACTCGATGGTCGAGTCCTGGAATGGCACCAAGTGGTCCGAGATCCCGAGCCCGGACGTAAGTGGGGCGGCCGACAACGTACTCAATGGCGTCGCGTGTGAGTCCGCAACCCTCTGCATGGCGGTCGGCAACAGCGTCACCACCTCTCCCGCCGTCGACACGCTGATCGAGCAGTGGGACGGGACCAGTTGGTCGATCGACTCGAGCCCGAATGTGAGCGGGGCGCTGCAGACTGATCTGACTTCTGTCTCTTGCCCTAGCGCAACCAGCTGCATCGCCGTCGGTCACAGCATCGCTACCAGCGGCGAAGGAGCGGTGGTCGAGAGCTGGAACGGCACCGCGTGGAGCATGGGCAGCCCCGAAGTTCCCGCCGAGTCGGCAGATGACGAGCTCAGCGGGATCACGTGTTCGTCTGACAGCAGCTGCGTCGCTGTCGGCCGCAACTGGGCCACAGAAGACTCACCGTCGACATCGCTCGCCGAGCAGTGGAGCGACAGCTCGTGGTCCGTCTTGAGCACGCCCAACCCGACCGGCATTCTCGGCGACTTCCTCCTTTCGATCTCTTGCTCGTCAGCGACGACCTGCGAAGCGGCCGGCGAGAGCTACCTCGACAACAGTGGTGACACCGAGACCCTTGTCGAGCAGCTTTCGGGAGGGACCTGGTCAGTCGAGGCGAGCCCGAACGCCGCTGGTGTGACGACGAGCAGTCTGGCCGCCGTGGCTTGTGCCACCAGCGCGACGCCGACTTGTGTAGCCGTCGGCGCGAGCTACTCGTCCGAAGAGGATCACCTGCTGGGCATCGGGCTCAGCTCCGGCACTTGGACCTTGAAGAGCGTTCCCGGACCTGAGTCCCCCGCCGCTAGCTACCTCCAAGCTGCTGGTTGCTCAATTTCGACATGCGTCGCCGTGGGATACACGTACCCGGTCAATCCGGGCGAGTCGAATGGGCTCGTCTACAAGTGGAACGGGAAGAAGTGGTCGCTCGGGAAGAGCGCTGAACCCGCGGGGGCGGACGTGACAGGGCTTTACGGCGCTGCGTGCCCCAGCTCAACCGAATGCATCGCAGTCGGCAACGTCGGAATTGGAACCGATGGGCAGGAGGGGCAGGCGAGCGCGTTCGCGGAGGAGATGACCGGCTCCACGTGGGCGGCGATGACGACACCCGACCCGTCGGGCGCGGAGTACGTCAAGTTGACTGGCGTGGCTTGCACGAGTGCGACGGTGTGCACGGCCGTCGGCTACAGCGAGCCGACGGCCGGCTCGGCTGCGACGGCCTTCGCCGAGCGACTGTCCGGCTCGACGTGGTCGCTCCAGGTGACTGCTGTCCCGGCGGGCGCGACCGCTACGAGCCTCGAGGGGGTCTCTTGCGCGTCGGCCTCGGTTTGCAACGCTGTCGGCTCTTACGTCGACGCGGGCGGGGCGACCGAGACTCTGATCGAGCGCTGGAACGGCAAGAAGTGGCGCGTCTCGACTAGCCCCAACGTCACCGGTGCAGCCTCTGACCACCTCCTCGGGGTGTCGTGCTCTAACACCTCGACGTGTGTCGCCACCGGTTATAGCGAGGCGAGTGATGGGGCCGAGTCGAGCCTTGCGGCCACGCTCAGCTCCTCCACCTGGACTCTCGCGACTACTCCAGACATCGCGAGCGCGTTCTACAACGTGTTGACAGGCGTGACGTGTCCGTCCACGTCCGACTGCATCGCATCGGGGTACTCAACGACTGACAACGGAGACACGACCCGGCTCGCGCAATGGAACGGGACGTCCTGGTCGTTCGTCAATTCGGGCCGGATCGCTGGTGACTTCGCAACCGGGCTGAACGGTGTCGCGTGCACGTCGGCGACCTTCTGCGTCTCGGCTGGTTCCGGGCCGGATGGGTTTGGTCAGGACGATGCGCTCGTCGAGCAGAACTAGCGGAGTTCGATCTCACCTGGGCGCTTAGCATCTTTTTCGATCATTATTGACAGGTTTCATGTCTATTGAATTCTTCATGCTAATTCGCTTGACTTCATTCCCGGCTCGAGTACAATCAAACATATGTTCGATGCAGGGCGGGACAAGAGCTTCGGGGAGATCCTCCGGGCGGTAGAGAGTTTCGTTGCGGGACTAGAGGTAGCCGAGTACGCCCCAGCAGACGTGCCAGTCGTCATCAAGCGGCTCGTCAAGGCCGAGAAGCTCTGCGCTTCGGGGAGGATCTTGATGGCACGTCGCGCTGCCGAACTCCACGACGGCGGCCGGGACGGCGAGACCTCGGCAGCGAAGTGGTTCGCGGGCGAGAGCGGGGAAGCAGTCGGCAAGGCACGTCGCGACCTCGAGATCAGCAAAAAGCTGGCCGATCAGCCGGAACTCGAGGACGCGTTACGCAACGGTTCCATCTCACCGACTCAGGCGTCCGTGATCCTGCCGGCCCTGGAGGCCGACCCGGAGTCTGGACGTGAGCTCATATCAGCTGCCAGCCGTGACTCCTTGAACGAGCTACGCGATCAAAGCCAGCGAATCGTCGCCGCCAAGCGATCCGAGGAGGAGGCGAGCGAGCGAGAGGCTCGTCTGCGGGCGCGACGCCAGCTCTACTTCGGGACTACGGCTGAGGGTGCGGTGTCAATCCGTGGCGAGCTGCCACCGGTCGATGGAGCGCTCGTCAAGAACACACTCGAGGCGATGTCTCGCAAGGTATTCGAGGAGGCCCGTCGGGAGGGTCGCCGAGAAGCGCACGAGGCGTACATGGCCGACGCCCTCGTGGCGCTATGCAATCCAGCCGCCGCGGCGCTGGCTCTCGGAGCCAATAGCGCCGACGCGAGCTCCCCCGAGACTGCCAGCACTCCCGCGGGCACGGCTGCCGTCCCAGGCAGCAATAGCAGTGCTGGCAGCGATAGCAGCGGCAGCGATAGCAGCGGCAGCGATAGCAGTGATGGCAGCGATAACAGCGGTACAGGCTGCAGCCCTGACTTGCCCGCACGTCCCTCGGTAGGCAGCGCCCCGGCGACGCCGCGGGCTGAGATCATCCTCCACGTTGACGTCGAAGCCCTGAGGCGCGGCGAGCTGGAGACTGGAGAGCGCTGCGAGATCGAAGGAGTCGGCCCGGTTGCGCTATCGACCGTCGAATATCTCTTCGGCAACGCGTGGGCGAAGCTGATCATCTCGAAAGGCGTCGACATCGCCTCGGTCACTCACTTCGGGCGGTGGATCCCCGCCCATCTGGAGACGGCGCTCTCGCGGCGAGACCGCGTCTGCCAGGTGCCAGGGTGTGGGATCAGCTACGGCCTCGAACGGGATCACATCATCCCCTTCGAGGAAGGCGGCCCAACCGAGCTGGCCAATCTGGCGAAGCTATGCAAGCGACATCACTTCTTGAAGACGCACAAGTACTTCCGCCTCATCGGTAGACCGGGCGACTGGAACTGGGTGAACATCCGACCGGATCAACACGTGGTGGCGGTGGGAGACCGCTTCGACGTAACAGGGCCCGGCGAGCCCACTGCTGGTCTCGCGCCCCCGACTCTCAGTCCGCGAGAGCCGATCTGGCCGGACTCGGATTCCGACGGCTCGGCGGCGGAGTCAACCGTAAGCGCCTCTACCGTAAGCGCCTCTGTGGATGCGCCAGCCGAACGCTGGACTCAGCCCTCGCTTGCTTACTCTCGTGGCCGAGTGGTCACCGTCCGGATCACGCCGGAGTTCCTCGCCTCACTCAGGGCCGAGCGGGAGCTGGCCGAGCGGGAGCTGGCGGAGCGGGAGCTGGCCGGGCTCGACAGGTCGACGCACGCTGCAGCCAAGCAACAGTGCAGATCCGCTAGCTCAGCCGAGACCTCTCCGGAGCAGCCGCCACGGGCCTTCACGCTGGACTCCGTTTCGGAGGGCCAGTATCAACGAGCTCCTCGACCTGGGAAGCCGCTGCCTCGGGACGGATCGGCAGCATTGCCCACGTGGCCCCGAGCGAAGCAGCCTCGTCCAGCGGCATCTCGGGGACGTCGAGCACGGCCACCTCGAAACCCTCGAGAGACCCTCTCTCACTCACGATCGTGGCGACCGCGCGGGCAAGATCGCCTATCTGCGCGTCAATCAGGAACAAGCCGTCGTACAGAGCCGCCCTCCTCAAGGCCCGACCGCTCGCGCCAGAGCCTCTCGCTCCGAGCCACATCGGCACCCGCGGCGTCTGCACGGGCCGAGGTAGGAACTTCACACCGTCTGCCACGAAGTACGTGCCGCGATGCTGTACCTGCTCTCCGGACATCAGCGAGGCGAGAAGTGCCGCGCCCTCGTCGAGGAGGTCGCCTCGCGCTACGGGGTCCGTCAGCTCGCCGAAACGACTCAGTTCCCCCGTCGTGTCCACGCCGAGACCCAGACCCAGCGTTACTCGGCCCCGCGAGAGGTGATCGAGGGAGACGACCTGCCGGGCGAGCACCTGCGGTCGCCGCCGCACAAGCGGCGTGACCATCGTGCCGATCCTCAGGCGAGAGGTCGCGCAAGCGATCCCGGCGAGAGCGATCCAGGGATCCGCCACCTCGGCCGCTTGTTCGGGCCGGCGCAGCACGTGGTCCCATAGGAACATGCCGTCCCACCCCCGCGCCTCCGCCAGCTGAGCGAGGGCGATCAGTCGTAGTGGGTCCGCCAGCTCGTTGAACGGCGGAAGGAACACCCCATGGCGAAGCCCAGGCCTACGCGCGCCGTCGGTCACGTGGTCAGTGTCCCCGCTCAATCCACTCCTCGAGGTGTGGGGCTTCATCTGCGATGAGGGTCTCGTCGCCATGACCGGTCATGACTCGAGTCCCCGGAGGCAGCGTCAGCAGGCGACCCCTGATCGATTCGATGATGGTCGGGAAATCCGACCAACTGCGCCCGGTAGCGCCTGGCCCGCCCTTGAACAAGGTGTCCCCTGAGAAAAGCAGCCGGCGATCGGCGCTGTAGAGGCAGCATCCACCCGGCGTGTGGCCCGGCGTGTGGATCACGGAGAGCGAGACCGGACCGGCCTGAATGACCTCACCGTCGATGATCTCGCCGTCAGGTTCGGTGCGATCGGACCCGTACACCTCACGCCACAACGGCAGGTCTGCGGAATGAAGCAACACGGGCGCTCCGACTGCATCGCGCAGAGCGACTGCCGCATTGATGTGGTCGTTGTGACCGTGGGTGGCCACGATGGCAATGACGGGTCTGTCTCCCACCGCCGACACGATCGCCGGCGCCGAGTGTGGAGCGTCGATGACGACGACTCCGGCCGCGTCGCCGACGATCCACACGTTGTTCTCCACCTCGAAGTCCTGACCATCGAGGGAGAAGATGCCGGACGTCGTGAGATGTCCGACGTTGCCGATGAGTTCGATCACGACCCGCCCATCACCACGACGGAGCGCAACACCTCGCCTCGCTCCATGCGGTGAAAGGCCTCCTCGACGCCATCGAGCCCGATTGTCTCGGAGACGAAACGATCGAGATCCAGCCTGCCCTGGAGGTACAGGTCGATCAACATCGGGAAATCTCGGCTTGGCAAGCAGTCGCCGTACCACGACGGCTTCAGACGGCCACCTCGCCCGAAGAACTCGATCATCGGCAGCTCGATCTTCATGTCGGGCGTCGGCACGCCCACCTGCACAACGGTGCCGGCAAGGTCACGGGCGAAGAACGCCTGCTCGAACACCTTCGGGTTGCCGACAGCCTCGATACACACGTCAGCGCCATGTCCGCCGGTCAGCTCGCGCACCCGCTCGACGACATCCTCGGACGAGGCGTCGACAACCGCCGTCGCACCGAAGGACTGTGCGAGTGCCAACTTCCGACTGTCGAGGTCGACCCCGATCACGGTCGTCGCCCCCGCCAGCACAGCGCCGGCGATGGCTGCGCACCCCACTCCGCCGCAGCCGAAGACGGCGACCGAATCGCCGCGCCCGACCTCGCCGGTGAGCATCGAGGCGCCAAGCCCCGCCATCACGCCGCAACCGAGCAGGCCCGCGGCCTCCGGGCGAGCGCTGCGGTCAACCGGCGTGCACTGCCCCGCCGCCACCAGCGTCTTGTCCGCGAACGATCCGATACCGAGTGCCGGAGAGAGCACTGTGCCGTCCGACAGCGTCATCTTCTGCGTCGCGTTGTGGGTCGAGAAGCAGTACCAGGGTCGCCCGCGCAAGCACGACCGACACTCGCCACATACAGCCCGCCAGTTGAGGATCACGAAGTCGCCCGGCTTTACCCCCGTCACCCCCGGTCCGACGGCCTCCACGATGCCCGCGGCCTCATGCCCTAGAAGAAACGGGAAGTCATCATTTATCCCACCCTCCCGATAATGCAGATCGGTGTGACACACGCCGCACGCCTGAACGGCGACAACGGCTTCTCCAGGCCCAGGGTCGGGCACGAGAATCGTCTCGACCGTGACCGGAGCACCCTTCGATCGGGCGACGACACCGCGGACTTCCTGGGTCAACTCAATCCCTCCTCGTGTTCGTGAAACTGGTTGCTGTAAGCCACGCGCCCCACGTGGGCGACTCACAGCGCAACGGCAACGTGCTTCAGTCGTGTGTAGTCCTCGAGACCGTAGACCGAAAGGTCCTTGCCGTACCCGGACACACCGAATCCGCCGTGAGGCATCTCCGATGCCATCGGAGCGTGGGCGTTGACCGAGACAGCCCCGAAGTCCAGCTCGCGGGCGAGGCGCATTGCTCGTCCGACGTCGGCTGTCCAAATGCTGGCCGTCAAGCCCTGAGGAACACCGTTCGCGAGAGCGACGGCGTCGTCTTCGGACGTGAAGCCCTGCACGGTGATGACCGGTCCGAAGATCTCCTCTTGCACAATCTCATCGGACTGCGCGACGCCGGTGACGATCGTCGCAGGGAAGAAGAAGCCCGGGCGGTCGATCCGCCTTCCACCGCACACCACCTGCGCCGTCGCGGGCAGGCGTGAGAGCAACCCGTCGACCCGACCGAGCTGTGCCTCCGAGATCATCGGGCCGAACGCGATGCCGTCTTCGTCCGGCGCGCCGCACGTGGCCGCCGACGCGGCCGCCGCGAGCAGTTCGACCATCTCCGGACCCGCCGATGACTCGACGAGGACCCTGCTAGCAGCCGTGCAGTCCTGACCGGAGTTGTAAAACGCGGCTTGGGCGATGGCAGCAGCAGCCACCGGCAGCTCAGCGTCCGCGAAGACCACGACGGGGGCGTTACCCCCGAGCTCGAGGTGGAGGCGTGCGAGCCGCTGCGACGCGAGCGCTGCCACAGCGCGACCGGCGCGGACGCTGCCGGTCAGAGAGACCATCGCCACCGCAGGGTGCCGCACGAGTGCCTCACCGGTCTCAGCGCCGCCGCAAACGACGTTCACGACACCCGGTGGCAGGACGGTGCCGAGAATCTGAGCCATGAGGCTGGTCGACGCCGGCGTGAGCTCGGACGGCTTGAGGACTACGGCGTTACCAGCGGCCACCGCCGGGGCCCACTTCCACACGGCCATCATCAGCGGGTAGTTCCAAGGCGTGATCTGGCCGCATACCCCGATCGCCTCGCGCCGGACCGAAGACGTGATCCCCTCCGCGTACTCGCCCGCCGATCGACCCTCGAGTGCTCTGCAGGCCCCAGCGAAGAAACGAACCTGGTCCACAATCGCCGGCATCTCATCCTCGGTCATCTGATTGACCGGCTTGCCCGTGTCGAGCACTTCGAGCGCACACAGCGCGTCCGAATTGGCCTCGAGCAGCGAGGCAGCCTCGAGCAGCAACGACGACCTCGTAGCGGGCGTCTGCCTGCCCCACGTGGGCGACGCCGCTACCGCTGCACGAACAGCCTGATCCACGTCGTCGGCGGAGGAATCTGGCGCCGAGCCGTGCACCAGACCGGTGGAGGGGTCGACCAACTCGAGCGTCGCACCGTTCAACTGTCGAGGCTGCACCCGTCCGTCCATGACGTTGGGGTGCCAGTGCTCTTCGCTCAGTGGATCTTCGAGCCCGGCTCCAGCCTGATCAATCGCCACGACGCACTCCTTCCTGTGGCTGCTTCCTGTGGCTGCTTCCTGTGGCTGCTTCCTATGGCTGCTTCCTATGGCTGCTTCTTAGGGCCCCTTCGGGCGAGCGGTGCAATCCTCTCGCCGAGCCAGCGCAACCCAGACCAAGCGCAACCCCGGCCATCGCAGCCCCGACCAGCGCAAGCAGGCGACCGACACGCTTGCCTAAGGGCACACGCTGCCATAGACTGAATGTTCAGTCAAGAGAAGTGAGCCCCGCTTCGGACGCCAAGTAACAGCCGACGCGGACCCCAAGAAACGGAGCAATCCCGTGGTACTCAACACCACGACCCCAATATCAGACCTAGTCACATGCGAGCCCGACCAGGCAGCCGCAAGAGATCTCGACGAGCTCATCGAAGCCCAAGAGAAGATCTTCCTCGACCGGCAGCCGAAGTCACGAGCGATGTACGAACGGGCGGCGCGAGCCCTCGCAGGGGGCGTCACGAGCAGTTGGCAGATCTCCAGGCCGCAGCCCGTGTTTCTCGAGAGAGGCCTGGGCTCGAAGATCTTCGACGTAGACGACACCGAGTACGTCGACCTTCACGGCGGCTACGGGGCCGGTCTCGCCGGGCACGCCCATCCGGCCATCGTGGAGGCAGTCCAGCGCCAAGTCACGCGCGGCACCCACTTCGCTCAGCCGAACGAGGACGCCATCGCCGTCGCGGAGAACCTTGGGCAGCGATTCGGGCTTCCCTTGTGGCGCTTCGGCAACTCCGGGACCGAAGCGACGATGGACGCCGTCCACCTGATGCGGGCGATCACAGGCCGCGATCTGATCATCAAGATCGAGGGCTGCTACCACGGCCACCACGACTCGGTGCAAGTCTCCGTCGCTCCCCAGCCAGAACGAGCAGGCCCGAAAAACAAGCCCAACAGCGCCCCCGCCTCCACCGGCATCCCCAGGGCCATCACCGACCTCACCCTGATCGCCACGTTCAACGACCTGAACAGCGTGGCCCGCCTCCTGGACGAGCACAAGGACCAGGTCGCCGGGATGATCATCGAGCCGGTCATGATGAACGCCGGGATCATCAAGCCCGAGCCTGGTTACCTCGAAGCCCTCAAGGCCCTCCTGCACGAACACCATGCCCTGCTCACCTTCGACGAGGTGAAGACCGGCCTGACCGTCGGCCCG
>JBKQLZ010000007.1:0-24833 GCA_052146895.1 Acidimicrobiales bacterium | reverse complement strand
ACCGTCCTCGTCCTCGTGCTGGTCGTCGCCAGCTGGGCCCTCGTGACTGGCGCCCTGGAAGTCTTCGCTGCCTTCCGCAGCGGCGAAGAGGCCGGGACCCGCGCCATGTTCATCCTCGGTGGCCTTGTCTCCATTGCGTTCGGCGTCGTGCTCTTCGCCCGCCCCGACATTGGCGCCATCTCGCTCGCCCTGTTGTTCGGCCTGTTCAACCTGATCTCAGGCACGTCGCTGCTCGGGCGTGGCATCGAGCTGCGCCGGGCCAGTGCAAGGCTTCACTCCCTGGTGCCGCCGACCAAGACGAACGTCGCCGCCTGAGCGGATCGATCGTCTCGAAGCGGACCCCCGGCGGGTGCCATGGAGGCGCCCGCCGGTTGGCCACCTCGGCGAGTACCCCGGATCTGTAGCCTGCAATCAGTAGTGATAAGACTGCTCAGGAGAGGAGAAGACGAGTGAACGCGGCGACGACTAGCGGGGTTATCCCAGCCAACAGGCTCGATCGGCGGAAGGCCCGCACGAGGCAGGCACTCATCGACGCCGCCGTCCAGCTCATCACTGACGGCCGGGGAGAGCGGGCGAGCATCCAAGAGATCACCGAGGTGGCCGACATCGGCTTCGGGTCCTTCTACAACCACTTCGCTAGCAAGGAGGAACTGTTCCGGACGGCTTCGGAAGAGGTGCTCGAACGCTGGGCGCAGATGATCGACGCCGCTTGTGGCGAGATGCGCGACCCGGCCGAATTGTTTGCCGTCTCCCTGCGGATCTCCGGTCGTCTTGCATGGACCCATCCTGAGATCGCAGGCTTCATCGCCGGGGCCGGTTTGGAGATCGTCGATGCGCCCCGCGGCCTGGCACCCCATGCGCTTCGTGACATCCGCGCCGGCCAAGCTGCCGGTCGCTTTACCTTTCCGGACGCCGAGATCGCGCTCAGCGCCATAGCCGGCGGGCTCCTCGGTCTGCTTCGGCTGCAGGAACACCACCCCGAACGGGTGGCCGAGGACTCCGTTGACGACCTCGCCGAGGCATGCTTGCGCCTGCTCGGGTTGCGCCCCACCGAAGCGCGGCGCCTCGCCCGACGGCCGCTTCCCCTCTCAGGCAGCTGGTAGCGCCTCCGCAGCTGATAGTGCCCCAACCGCTAGCGACCAGTGATCAGCTCGGGTCAGGCGCGTCCCAGGGTACGGCGCCGGAGACCCCTCGGACGGCTGACTCGTACCCGGCCCTCTCGCCTGGCGACTGGGCGAAGGTCTCGAAGGGACGGCAGCGCAGCACGACGCGCTGCTCCTTGTCGGCCATCGACTCGAAGAACGGTCGCGTGTCCTCACTGAGCGCCTCACCTGACATACGGCCGGCGACCGCCATCAGCACGTCTACCGCGATCGCTCGGTCGTTGTCGACCGCCGCATCCGCGTAGACCTGCAGGTACGCGAACGGCCAGCGCTCATCGAGGACGCAGAGACTGACCTGCGGGCTTCGGGCGACAGCCCTAGCCTTGGCCCGCCCGGCGGTGGTCGACACGAGCAACTCATCGGTGTCCGTCGGGACGTAGTAAACGACCGACATCGCCGGTCCGACGCGAAGACGTTCGTAGGCAAGGACACAGGTTCGATGCGTGCGTACGAAGAGGCGCCTTTCCGAGGGCATCATGTCCCGGTCCGTCGGCGGGCGGAACGGTTCAGGTGTGATGCGTAACAACAAGGGTCACTCCATGTTTTCTCGAGGAGTCTTCGTAGCTCCGGTGGCTTCCAGTCCTGCCAGCCCCATCCCGGAGCAATGCGCCCACGCAGGAGGGAATCGACCCGGCGCCGCTCAAGACACGAACAGCATCGAGATCACGGCGTCGACATGGCGCTCGACCTCGGACGGGTCGACCGGGTCAACGCCGGCCAGGAGCCGGCACTCGGGCGCCAGCACGAAGATGGTCGCTGCCGCCCCCGTCAATAGGTAATACAGATGTGCGGTGGGTACGTTGCGCACCTTGCCAGCGTCGACGAGCGGCTCGAGCATCGCCACAGCCCCGTTGTAGAGCGGCCGGATGTGCTCCTCGACGAGCCAGGCGAGGCGGTCCCATTCGGACTTGCACTCCTGCATGATGTTCCGGTGGAGCTGCGGGTGGTCTGCCGAGAAGCGGACGAAATCCGCCACCATTAGCTTGGCCACCGTCTCGTCATCCACCCCGCGGAGCCCAGCCACACGTTCGGTCAGGGCACGCGCCAGGTCGTCGAAGAGCTGGCCGACAGCCGTCCGCCATAGCTCCTCCTTGTTGCCGAAGTGGTAGGTGAGCAGAGGCTGCTGCACGCCGGCCCGTTCGGCGATGAGGCGGGTGCTGGCGCCCTCGAACGATCGCTCGGAGAACAGGTCAAGGGCAGCAGCGAGGATTCGCTCTCGTGTGCCGTCAGCCGAAGGCCGCTGCACCCGATCTTCCGTCGTCCTGGTTGCCATGGCGATATATTATCGGTCGAACAAGTTAGTTGCAAGAAACTAGTTCATATGATAAAACTTCTCATCCAGGCCCGCTGTGGGCCTAGGAGTCTGGCGACGAGGGAGCACACATGTTCCGACTGGTCAACGTCAGGGGTCGGCCGGCCCTCGAGCACGCGGGCGGTCTCTACGACGTGGCCCGACTGGCCGGCGACGACTCGCTTGCGACGGCAGTGGCGTGCCTCGCCCGTTCCGCGGAGCTGCACGAGATCGCCGCGCGCTGTAAGGACGCCGAGCCGGACGCGCGGCTCGGCGAGGTGGTCCTCGGCCCACCGGTACCGGACGCCCGGCAGGTCTTCGGTATCGGCCTGAACTACAAGAGCCACGCCGATGAGAGCGGGATGGAGCTGCCGCCGGCGCCCCTCACGTTCACCAAATTTCCCAGTTGCCTGGCCGGACCGACGGCGGACGTCCCGTTGTCCGGCGCCGTCGTCGACTACGAAGCCGAGGTCGTCGTGGTCATAGGCCGGACGTGCCGCGACGTGCCTGCGGACACCGCCTGGGACGTGGTAGCGGGCGTCACTGCCGGTCAGGACATCTCCGACCGTGAAGTGCAGCTCGCCGGCTCGCCACCACAGTTCTGCCTGGGGAAGAGCTTCGGCGCCTACGGGCCGACCGGACCCGCCGTCGTCTCCGTCGACGTCTTCGAGAACCCCAACGACATCGCGTTGCGCTGCGAGGTATGGGATGAGGTGGTCCAGGAGTCATCGACAGCGCAGCTGATCTTCAGCGTGCCGAAGCTCGTCTCGTACCTCTCCTCGATCTGCACGCTCTTTCCGGGTGACCTCATCTTCACCGGGACGCCCGACGGCGTCGGCATGGCGCGCGGCCGCTTCCTCGCCCCCGGTGACGAGATCGTGACCACGGTCGAGAGCGTGGGCGAGCTCCGCAACCGCTGCATCGAACCCCAAGGAGGGACCCGCTGATGGGACTGCACCGACTTCTCGGCTTCACCACCGCCGTGCCAGACCCGGACGGCCTCGCCGCCTTTTACGGCGAGCTCGGGCTCGGAGGGAGCCATACAACCGGGTTCACGGGTAGCGACGGCGGCTCCTCGGTTCAACTGGACGAAGGCGACTTCCGCCGACTCGTCCGGGTCGAGTTCGGCTGCGCCGGGCCCGAGGACGTGGATGCGGTGGCGCGCCGGCTTACCGACGGGGGCGCCGCGCCAGTCGTCGGTAACGGCGAGGTGCGGGTCACCGACCCAGCCAGCCGAGTCGAGCTCGTGGTTCGGGTGGCCGAACCTGCCCATGCACCCGCCCCGGCCTCGTTGGTGGTGCCGAACGCCCCCGGCGCCACGGTCCGGGTGGACACACGAGCCCCCGCCGTATTCGCAGGGCCTCGACCGCCTCGGCGCCTCGGCCACCTCGTTATCGGCACGCCCGCCATCAGCGCGACGCGAGACCTGCTCGTGCAGGGTATCGGGCTCAAGCTGAGTGACGAGATCGATGGGATCATCGCCTTCCTGCGGTGCTCGCCGGACCACCACAACGTGGCGCTGGTCGAGTCACCGGTCCCGTTGCTGCAGCACTACTCCTGGGAGTGCGAGGACATCGACCACGTCGGCCACAGCGCGTCCGCGCTGTTGCGGCCAGACCCGTCCCGTCACACGTGGGGGCTGGGCCGGCATTTCGCCGGCTCGAACTTCTACTGGTACCTGCGGGATCCGGCAGGCTCCTATCTCGAGCTCTACTCGGACTTGGACCAGATCCTCGACGACGAGGCGTGGGAGCGCCGGGGACGCACGCCCTTCGACCTCGAGCACGTCGCCAACTCGTGGGGCCCCAACCTCCCGCTTGAGTTCGTCGTGCCACCCGACCTCGACAAGCTGCAAGCGGCGTGGGCCGACCGGTGAGCGCCAGGGTGCCCGATCGGGTCGACGTGGTCGTCGTCGGCGCCGGGCCGGTCGGCTGCGCTCTCTCTCTGCTCCTCGGGGCGCGGGGCCGGAGCGTGCTCGTGGTCGAGCGCCACACCGGCCCGTACCCGCTGCCGCGCGCCGTGCACTTCGATGACGAGACGGCACGGATCCTCCAGGCCTGCGGTCTCGGGGGAGAACTGCCCGCTCTCTCCGAGCCAGCCACTACCTACGAGTGGCGCAACGGCGAAGGCGTGCCGTTGCTGCGCTTCGAGATGCCGGCGCAAGGCCGGCACGGCTGGCCGTCGGCCAACATGTTCAACCAGCCCGACCTCGAGGCCCGGCTCTTCGACCGGGTGGAGGCCACCGATGGCCTCTCCCTCCTCTGGGGCCATGCTGCGGTCGACACCGGTCAGGACGGCGACGGTGCTTGGGTCGAGATCGAGCCGGCATCCGGTGGCGCCCGCCAGCGCGTAAGCGCTTCCTACGTCGTTGGCTGCGACGGTGCCAACAGCACGTTGCGCGATCTGCTCGGTGCGACCTTCGACGACCGGGGCTTCTTCTTCGACTGGCTTGTCGTGGACGTCGCCCTCCACGAGCCGCGGGTCTTCGATCCGCCGAACCTCCAGGTGTGCGACCCTCGCCGGCCCACCACGGTGGTCTCGGGCGGCCCAGGCCGGCGGCGTTGGGAGTTCATGTGCCTCCCTGGGGAGTCTCTCGAAACGCTCGACGATGAGGCCGCCGCGTGGGCGTTCCTCGAGCCGTGGGACGTCCGCCCCGACAACGCCACGATGGTCCGGCACGCCGGGTACCGCTTCCGCGCCCGGTGGGCGACCAGATGGCACGAGGGCCGGATCTTCCTGGCTGGGGACGCTGCCCATCAGACGCCCCCCTTCGCCGGCCAGGGCATGTGCGCCGGACTGCGCGACGCCGCCAACCTGGCCTGGAAACTCGATTACGCGCTAGGCCACCCAGCGGCAGCGGCAGTCCTCGAGACTTACGACACCGAGCGCATTCCCCAGGCCGCCGCCGTGATCGAGCTGGCGACCGAGCTCGGACGGGTGATCTGCATCCCCGACGAGGAGGAGGCCCGCGTTCGGGACGAACAGATGGCGCCGCACGTCCCGCCCGGCGGCAGCACCCCGGCACCACCGATGCCCGGAATTTCGTGTGGCATTCTGGCCGACACGCCGTTGGCGGGTGAGCTCTTCATCCAAGCCACCGTCCGAGCCGGCGACGTCGAGGGACGTCTCGACGATGTCGTCGGCACGGGGTGGCACCTAGTGACTAGCGGCCAACCGACAGAGCTCGACGACGAGTCGGCCACCTGGTTCGAGTCGATCGGGGGCCGGAATGTCGTGATCGGCGCGACCGTCGAGGACGTCGAGGGGCGATACGGCCGATGGTTCGCCGACCACGGTGTCGCCGCGGTCCTCGAGCGCCCGGACTTCGCTATATACGGGACCGCCACCAGCGATCCGGACGTCACCAGCCTGGTCACCCAGCTGCGGGATCAGCTCGAAGCTCCGCAGGCGTCACCGGTGGCTTCGTGACGGCGAAATCGTCGGGTCGCGCTACCTGACCGGCCAAACCGTGGTGGTTGACGGCAGGCAACGTGGCTCCTCTCGATCGGCGGCGCTATCAGGTGGCGAGGGCCGAAGTCGTTCCGACATCGCGAGGGGCAGACTCACGAGTCCACAGGGCCTTGTTCAGCAACCGGGTCACTTCGCGGATCTCGTCGTTGGTGAGCGCGGCCCACTGCCGCCGGTGCAGCGCCTTAATCTCGGCGGTGAGGCGCTCGAACAGTTCCCGGCCCTGTGACGTGGCGCTGACGAGCACTACGCGCCGGTCGGTCAGCGACGACTTGCGGGTGGCGAGCCGCTGCTTGATCAAGCGGTCGACGAGTCGGGTCGTGTCCGCCGCACGGGTGAGGAGGTCGTCTGCCAGTGCCCCCATGGGCAGCCCGTCCGGAGCGTCGGCCAGGCACAGCACCCACAAGGCCGCATAGAGGGCGTGGGAGATACCCTCGGCCCGGCAGCACTGCTCGAGGTCCTCGGTGAAGCGGTTGCTGACAATGAACGTCGTGATGAACGCATCGCGCCCCAGCCGGTCGATCAGTTCTTCGCGCTCGGTCGGCTTCACCATGGTCAGCTTCGCGTCGCCGTCAACTGATGCTCGCCGGCGTTCGAGACAAGCTCACGATCAAGCACTCGGGAAAGTGCAGCTGCGAGATCGGTATCGGGGTCGGGGGACGATCCAATGCTGCGCCAAGCGACGAACCGGTCAGGTCGCACCAGGATGGCGCCGTCGGTGCCTATCTGGCGCAGGCGCGCCCATCGGCACCGGGGATCGAGGAAGTCACCGTCGAGGTGGCCGATGCGGACAAAGTCGAGGGGGATCTGAGCGATGGTTGCGAGTTTGGCGGCGGCCTCGCACCAGGGTCCACCGTCCTCGCCGGCGATGAGCAGAAAACGTCCCGAGTGCACAAGGTTCAATGTCGAGATCCTCTCGCCCGCGTCGGTGTCCAGCCACGCGTGCGGAAGCGGGTTGCCTGGTCGCGTAGAGGGTTCGTAGACGCGGATCGGGTCGACCGGCTCCGGCACCGGGCTCCCATCGTCGATGACGGCCGTCGATTCGTACGTGTAGCCGTACTCGACGTTGTGCTCGCGAAACTCCATCGACTGGCTGGCGATCAGTCGGGCGATCCGGCGTCGGACTGCTGCATCCTCGGGGCGATCGTTCCAGAGCCGCCCCACGCGCGCCCATCCTTCTTCTGCTGTGAGTCCCGGGTCGAGCAGGCCAAGGGCGTCTCCGGTCGCGAAGTGATTCAGCGCGTTCTCGACCGATCGGTCGACGTTGCGTTGGACCGACGACCGCCGCTCGGGCTCGTAGGTGTCCAAGAGGGCGTCCGAAGCGATGCCATTGAGCACTGCCGCGAGCTTCCAGCACAGATTGTGGGCGTCCTGGACGGCGCTAGTCAGTCCCAGGCCGCCGGTCGGCGGGTGTCGGTGGGCGGCGTCGCCTACGAAGAACACCTGGCCGACACGCAGGCTCGACGCGACGATGCCCTCGAGGGACCAACGCGTGATCCTATGGATCTCGATTGGGTGATCACCGATGCCGAGGACGGATCGCATGTCGGCCTCCACCTGGGCGTCTTCGAGGGCGCGTGGGTCGTCGAAGGGGTAGTTGAGGTGAAAGACCCACTCCTCGGACCGGGGTCCCCAACGCGTCGGGCCCATGGGCACGAGCACGGCAAGCGTCCCCATGTGGGGCACCCAGATCCAGCGGATCAGCACTTCGGGATCGGTGGCCCACGCAGAGAGGTCGGTGGTCATGTGGATCGAGATCTCCCGGGCGACGTCACGGACGCCGACCATCTCGACACCGAGGGCCGGGCCTACTGTCCGCCCGGCATCACAGGCCAGCAAGTAATGGGCGCGCACCGCGTAGTCGTCGTTCGCGTCGAGGTCGCGCACGGTCGCGGTGACTGCGTCTTCGTCCTGAGTCAGATCGACGAGCTCGTGATGGAAGCGGACGCGGCCAGGCGCCAGTTCCTCAGCTCGTGCCCGCAGCACCGGCTCGAGACGGATCTGCGGCAGATTGGTCGTCATGCACGGGCTAGCCGATGCCCAATCCGGGTCGGCTCCACCGGCACCCCATGCCTCGATCCAGCCGATCCGGCGACCTGCATCGGGATGACCTGCGAAGCCTGCGTACCAGGCCGAGGCCCGCATGTGCTCGGGTGGGGTCCCGAGCCGATAGATCTCGGCGGCAACTCCGACGTCGCCAAGGATCTCCATAGTGCGTTGGTTGAGCACGTGGGCCTTGGGGAGGATTGAGGTCATCGGTGAGGCGCTGACCAAGAGGGAATCCACTCCCAGGTCGGCCAAGAGCATCGATGCCGTCAGTCCGGCACCGCCTCCACCCACGATCAGGACAGGCACTTCGATATCTACCACGGAGTTCCCTTTCACCTCGGCTGCTCCTGGCCACTATACGTTGTCCCAATAGTTGTGACAACAGAGAACTCACTTGAGGCGACCAAGCGACTGCTACCTCCAAGGTGAGCTGGTGAGGTCAGAGCTCGGGGGTCGGCGCGCTGCCGGCGACCTTCCACCCCGGCTTGCGAAGCCGATCCATGAGTAGTGGAGGAACGATCCCGATCACGAGTAGCCCTCCCAGGATGAGGAGGGCGTAGAGCAGCCGGTTCGAGTGGCCGAACTGCGATGGGGCGATGAAGCCGATGACCAGAGCGGCCACCGACGACACAGCGCCGACGAGACACAGGAGACCGAGAGCCGGTGCACGGTACCCGCGGGCGTGGTCCGGCTGCCTCCGGCGCAGTCTGACCGCAGCGATGAACATCAGCACGTACATGATGAGATAGATCTGCGTGGCCATCACGGCGAATATCCAGTAGGCACGCGAGACGTCCGGTATGAAGGCGTAGAGCAGGGCGATGACGGTGATCACCATCGCCTGTCCAGTGAGGATGTGCAGCTCGATGCCATTGCGGTTCACCTTCTGAAAGTAGGGAGGGAGAAAGCCCTGCTCGCGTCCGATCCTGAGCAGCCCCTCCGAGGGACCGTCGAGCCAGGCCATCATACCTGCAAGGGACCCGATCGCAAGAGCGATCGCGACCAGCGGCACAGCGAACTTCATCCCGAAGTGCGAAAAGAGATTGTTGAAGGCTTGCATGACGCCGGTCGTGAAGCTGATCTGCTTCTCGGGGATCACCCATGCAATCGCCAGCGTGGGGAGGATGAAGATGGCGAGGACGAGTGCCATGGCGAGGAAGATGGACCTTGGAAATTCCCGGCCGGGGTTCCGGAGATCGTCAACATGCACGGCGTTCACCTCGATTCCGGCATAGGTGAAGAAGCTGTTGACGACCAGGACGACGCTGGCGACACCCGTCCATGCCGGCAGGAGATGGTGCGTGTTCATCGGGGCAGCCGAGTGGTTTCCCTGCAGCAGGTAGGCGATACCGAGAGCGACGAGGATTGCCCCCGGGATCAGGGTCCCGATCAGCGTCCCACTCGAAGAGAGCTTTGCCACGAGTCCAACTCCCCGCGAGGAGATGAACACGCCACCCCAGAACAGAACGATGATGACGACCGCGTTGTAGACGCCATTGGCGGCCAGGCCTGGATCAAAGACGTAGGCGATCGTCCCTGCGACGTAGGCGAGCAGCGCGGGGTAATAGAAGATCGTCTGTGCAAACTCGCACCAGACGGCCAAGAGCCCCATCGGGGCGGACATGCCTTCTCGCACCCAGTTGTAAACGCCACCCTGCCAGCCGGACGCCAACTCCGCCGCGACCAAGGAGACGGGCACCAGGAACACGAATGCAGGGAGGACGTACAGGAACACCGAGGCGAGACCGAAGACCGACGTCGCCGGTGCGGACCCGAGATAGCCGACGGATCCCACCGTCATCATCGCCAATACCGTCCAGGAGAGGTACCGCCGAGGGGGAGCCTTGGCCGTACCGAGGGCCACGCGGGTCGGCCCGTGCTCGGAGAAGGCTCCCTCGGCAACCGCTGGCCGCGGCTGACGGCGTCTTCGTACCCACATGGACTACGGACCCACCTCTAGTCGCTCGCCGACCTTGAGGGGCTTACTCCAACCCCGTGAAGAGCACGGATCCGTCGTTCGCGCTCTCTGATGACTTGACAGCGGGGCTCCGAAGGGCGCAGATGAGCCGATCGGGCGCGCCTCGACCCGGCTGAGCTTGCGCAACGCGAGGCTGGGTCCCATCCCACTGCCGACCGCAACACCGAGGTGACCCCGCCGGACACGCCGACGAACGGTCGCGCGATTAGCCGTCGTCCCGGCAGAGGCAGAACGGGTGCCCGGCTGGATCGAAGAGCACGCGGACGTTCTCCTGCGGTTGGTGGCCGGCCACGGTCGCACCGAGGGCGACAGCTTCAGTGACGGCCGAATCAAGGTCGCCGACCTGAAAGTCGAAGTGCATCATGGGACGTTGGGCGCCGTCTATTGGCGGCCACACGGGGGCCTGGTAGCCGGTCGCTTCCTGGAACACGATGAAGATTGACCCCTCGGGCGCGGCGAGGATGGCGGTCCCCGGTTCTTGGTCACCGATCGGCCATCCGAGCAGTTCGGAATAGAACCTCGCCAACGCGTCGGGGTCCGGCGCTTCGATAGCGCATCCCCACCACATACCCTTCGTCCGAGCCCGCATGCTCTAAGCGTGTCACAAGATGAAACCCGCGAGCCGAGACCTGACGCCCCGATCTGTGGCGGAGCTATCGCTCGCCAAAGGCCTGCCGGAGGCGCACCGAGATGAGCTTCTCGACCAGCTCGTCGGGAAGCGGCTTGTCGATCGCGAAGCGCAGGACACCCTTGGATCTCGAGTACCCCGCGAGGTCGTCGCTGAGTTGCTCGAGGACCGAGCCGCTGTGGGGCGCATATGTCAGGTGGTTCTTGAACGCGGCGAAGCCGGCGATGACCTTGCCCCGGACTCGGAAGGCTGGCATGCCGTAAGAAATGCCTTCCTCGGCGTCAGGGATCACCTTGAGGATCGACTCGCGCAGCTTCTGCAAGGTGGCCAGCTTCGGCTCCTCGACCTCTGACAGGTACCTGTCGATCTCCTCAGCGGACATCCTGGCCTCCTCTTCAGTACAGCGGGCCGCTCTTGGCCGCCGGCTTGGTCCGGTAGGTCTCGCAGCTCGAAGCCGCTCGGCAAGAGTGGAGCGCTCAGGGAACCGTGTAGGCAACCAGCTGCGGGTTGCCGCGCTCGCCCGAAGCCGACGTCTGGGGGCCGCCCGCCGGGACCAGCACCGTGTTGCCGAAGACGGCGATCGGCGCGTTCGTCGATGTGGGCAGCTGGTGCTGGTAGACGATCGCGCCGGTGCCGCGCTTGAGCGCGATCAGGACGCCGTCGTAGAGAGTGGTGAAGACCAGATTGTTTGAGACCGTGGCCGCGCCGAGCGGCATCGAGGAGAGCTTGGTGTCCCATTCAACCTTGCCGGTGGCAAGACTGAGCGCCTCCACCTCCCCGGTCTCCGGACCGGCTGCCTTGTCGCCATCGACCACTTTCAAGCTGGTGTAGGTGATTGGGAGGTCAATTGTGGCCACGTACACGCTGCCGCCTGCCACAGCCATGTTCGACAGTATGCCGCCCAGCGTTCCGGGCAATACCGTGTAAGGCAGCTTGATTTTGAGCTTGTGCGACAGCGCCAGCAGGGAGTCGTTGTCGTGCCCATTGTGCTCGCCGACCGGCGTCTTCCACAGCAGCGCGCCCGACCGTCCGTTCAGCGCGTAGACATATCCCGTCTTGCCGCCGGTGATGATGACGGGAACCCCACCGATAGAAGCCGAGATCGGTGACGCCTGCAGGTCGTGGTCCTGGAAGTCGTCCGGCACGGCCTGGTAGTACCAGCGCAGCTTCCCTGTCACCGCATCCAGGTTGACCGCGCTGTCGGTGTAGAGCTGCCTAGACGGACGGGCGATCGCCGACCCGATGCTCTGGTACGGGTTCCCGATGCCGAACGTCACCGAGCCGTCGCTCCCAACGAGCGGCGTCTCCCAGGCCCCGCCTGAGCCGACGCCGAGAGCCCGCACACCCTTGCCCGGGTTGAGGACCGTGTTGAACTTCCAAAGCACGCGGCCGGTTGCGGCGCTGAGCGCAATCAGGACGCCGCCGCCGGGACCCGATCCGTAGGCGCTGGCCAAGTACATCCGCCCGTCGGTCACCTGCGGCTGGATCTCGAATGCCCCCTGGCCCTTGTTCAGCAGGCTGCGGTCCACCCAGATCGTCTTGCCTGTCGCCGCGTTCAGCGCGAAGACCGAGGTCGACGAGTCGCCGTACACGGCGCCGCCGGCGACCGCCACCCCGTCTGGCCCAGGCCCGCTCTTCTCCGGGAGGTTGATCTGATACTCCCACTTCAGCTTGCCCGTGGCGAGCGCCAGCGCGTATACGTTGGCGTCCTGGTCCTGCAGGTACACGACGCCATCTGCCACGACCGGCGGAGCGGTCAGCGAGCCGACGGCGGTCTCGTCCTTGTCCGCCAGCTTGAACGTCCAGGCCTCCCGCAGCTTGGACACGTTCGCCGCCGAGATCGTCGAGTTGGGCGCACCCCTAGTGTTGGCGATGTCGCCGTTCGGGTACGGCCACGATCCGGTCGGCACCGCCGCGCCAGGGAACTCCTTCGTGACCGGTGCCGCGCTACCACCGCATGCCGCGGCCAGCACAGTTATCGAGACGAGCAAAGTCACCCGGACGAACAGCTCCGCCGCAGGATGCCCACGTCCAGGCAGCTCCGCTCTCTTGTCTCTGGCAGTCGGCCGTGTCATCGTTCCTCCGGATTCCCTAGTCTGCATCGACGGGACCTGTACGTGTCGGCGAGGCAGACCTATCAACGGGGGACCGCGCTCACGTTCTGAGAGGTCGTAGCGACGGAATACGCGGCGGATCAAGGGTCCCGCAGCAATGATTTCTCTTGCCAGTGGCCGTCTCACCTGTAGGACCGTCACGAACGATGGAGGTTGCGAGCATGCCCAAGATCACTCCTTTCCTGTGGTTCGATGACCAGGCCGAAGCGGCCGTCGAGTTCTACTTGTCGGTATTCCCTGACTCGCGGATCACGCAGGTGGCTCACTACAGTGACGCCGGCCCGGGGCCGGCCGGCTCTGTCATGACGATCCAGTTCGAGCTTGACGGCAACGAGTTTGTCGCGCTCAACGGCGGGCCAGCTGACTACGGTTTCGACGAGTCCATCTCCTTCGTGATCGACTGCGCTACCGAGGAGGAGGTCGACCACTATTGGGCGGCCCTCACCGATGGCGGCGAGGAGATCGCCTGTGGCTGGTTGAAGGACCGCTATGGCGTTCGTTGGCAGGTCGTACCTTCCGAATTGCCGTCGGTACTCGGTGACCCTGACCGGGAGAGGGCCAATCGTGCAATGCAAGCGATGATGACGATGAAGAAGCTCGACCTCCGAGCCATGAAGGAAGCCGCAGACGGGGTCTTACGTGAGCCGCGCTAGTCAGGCTGGGCGGAGACCTATCGAGTCGGACGCCCGATAGATGGAGTGAGACGTAACGGAATCGGACGTGTCCGGTGACCAAGCTGATCTACTCGGCGATCACCTCGCTCGACGGCTACGTCGAAGACGCGGAGGGCAGCTTCGATTGGGCCGCTCCTGATGAGGAATTACTCGCCTTCGTCAACGACCTCGAGCGCTCGGTCGGCATCTACCTGTACGGGCGCCGCATGTACGAGACCATGCTGTACTGGGAGAGCGCCCACACGATTCCGAATCAGCCTGATGTCGTTCGGGACTTCACGGAAATCTGGCAGGCAGCCGACAAGATCGTCTACTCGAAGACGCTGCCAGCACCGTCCAGTCGCAGGACGCGCATCGAAGGAGACTTCGACCCCAAGGCAATCCGGCACCTCAAAGCGAACGCCGGAGCCGACATCACGGTGGGAGGAGTTGCTCTCGCCGCCCAAGCCTTGGAAGCCGACCTCGTCGACGAGTTGCAACTGTTCCTCGTCCCTGTCCTTATCGGCGCCGGAAAATCGGCTCTTCCTCACCACGTCCTCCTTGACCTCCAGCTGTTGGACGAGCGGCGATTCGCGAGCGGGGTCGTGTACCTCCGTTACGCGTTGTCGCCGGGAAACCGCAGCGCAGTGGGCGAAGCTTTCGCCGGCTGAGCGGAAGATGTGCCGAGATGACCTGTGCAACGTGGCGATGTGGGGGCAGCAAGACGGGGTCCGCGTCGGCCCGTCGTCTCGGTCCGCATACTGCTAGCAGTGGCTCTCGGCAGCGGGGCGTGCAGCGGGGCCAATCCCACGGGAGCGCTGCCCCGCGTCATCGGCGGCGCCCTCCAACTCGTCCGGGCCGACCCCCGCGACGCCGCTGAAGGCCTCCCTCGCTCAGGGCAGCCGGTTCGCGACGGATGTCACGGAGGCCGATCCGGCGCTGGTCTTGAGGAACGCTGTAGTTCGGCCATTGGCGGGCAGTTCCTGCTACCGACACGTACTCACTTATTGCGAGGCCCTAAGTCCCTTCTAGGCGATCGTCGCGTTCGCCTCTTCGAACAGGGCGCGAACGGTGTCGCCGCTCGCGGGCCGCTCTTCCATGGTCTCGGTGTCCCAAATGCTTCTCGGCTGGTTCATGAAGTCACCGCCGTAAATGTGGATCGCACCTGTGTACTCGCGGGAAAGCGGATTGGTTACAGAGTGGATGGTGTCTTGACCGAGGAGGCTCACTTCCGAGGTGGAGAGTTGCTTTCCGCCCGACGGCACAATCCCACTTGGCGTTCGGCGGAAGAAGTGGTTGTCTTCCCTACCCCCGTAGATGCCGATCAGCCCCCACATACGGTGATCGTGGGGCGGAAGAACCATCGCGGGAGCCCATATGACTTTGACGATCGTCAGCTCAGGAGACGAGAAGAGCGGAACGAGCTCAGCACGCTTAGGGGGAAGGGCACTCTCGACCGAGGAGGGCTCCGAGACGACCTTGGCGAGGATCTCTTTGATCGCTAGCCGAGGATTCGTCTCGCCGAGGGCGGCGGTGCAGTCTCCGATCAAGTCGTCGAGATCGAACATCCTTTCCTCCTCGACCGACAACCGTAGTTGCTGAAGGCCACTACCCAGAGCAAGAGAGTCAAAGTCGGCGTGTGCCGGCCCGCCCGCCAGCGCCGCGGGCACTAATCAGCCGCCAGCAGACGCGTCGCCGTAGTGGAAGACGCTGCCTCCAGCGGTTACGAGCCAGTAGCCCTTTCCATCATGAGTGACTGCCATTCCCACAATTGGAGACGAGAGCTTCTTCGACGCGGCTGAACCGTGCGACACTGCGTCGCCGTAGCCATAGACGTCTCCCCTCGAGCCGACCAGCCAGTAGCCCCGTCCGTCCGCTGTGGCCGCCATACCGACGATGGGAGTACGCAACATTGCGCTTGTGCGGGGTGGGTAATTGGCGGCATCGCCGTACGGGTAGACGTTGCCTTTGGACGTCACCAACCAATAGCCGTGACCGTCGACGGTGGGTACGAGGGCCACGACCGGAGCAGGAAGAGACTTGTGGGCTTTGGACCCGTAGAAGTGGGCATCACCGAAGTGGTAAACGTCGCCCTTCGAGGTGACCAACCAGTAGCCCAGCCCGTTCGATGTCGCAGCCATGCCCACGACCGGTGCCGCGCCAAGAATAAGGAGCCTATGGCCGAAGTCCGTGCACCCCACGAGAAATTCGCGAACCATGTCGTCATTCACTGCTACTAACGAGGTGTGGCATCTACGTCCGAGAGCTATCCCCTGTCAGTCGTGCCAGTCTTGAGCGGATCCGCACCGAGTTCGATGGCAGCTCGTCCTCTGGCAACTCTCCGACGGGTTGAAGAGGGGGAAATGGATCATCTGGAGTCGTACGACGTGGAGCTCGTGCGGCGGGTCGCCGCTCAAGATCGGGAAGCTCTCGCTGATCTCTACCGGCGCCATGGCCGCGTCCTCTTCGGGCAGATCCTCATTGTCGTCAGCGACCGAGGCACGAGCGAGGAGGTTCTCCAGGACACCATGGTTGCCGTCTGGCACGGTGCGCCGGAGTTCCGTGGGGACTCGAGGGTCCGCTCGTGGATGATCGGCATCGCGCGCCGGAAGGCTCGCGATCGCATGCGCCGACACCGGACGTCAGGAGTTGACGACGAGATCCTGTCCCAGCACTCCGATGGCGCTCCCGGGCCCGAGCTGCTCGCGCTCGATCGCATAGAACTGGCCGCGGTCGCAAGCGCCGTGACGGCGCTTCGTCCATCGCACCGAGAGGTCCTCGGTCTCGTCTTCGGTGCCGGCCTCACCCTCGCAGAAGTAGCCGAGGTACTCGAGATCCCATCAGGGACGGTGAAGAGCCGGCTGAGCGCCGCCCGAGCCGCCCTGTCCGAAGAGTTGCGCGAGAAAGGATATGTCCGATGAACGACGAATCGCCCCATCTGAGCCTCGAGGACCTGATTCGGGCCCGTGCCGGCGGCGCACTGGACGAGGCCCACCTCGCCAGCTGTCCGACTTGCCAAGCTGCGGTCCGCGATTGGGAACAGATCTCCGAAGGCGTCACCCTCGCCCTAGGCGCGACGGATCCGCCGCCTGGGCTGATCGACGGGGTACTTGCCTCGATCGACAGTTCGCCAGCAGTAAAGCAGGGCCGTCGGCGTATCGCACCTACTCGTCGAGTCCGCGTCGCGTCAGTGGCTGCGCTTGTTGCGGTAGGTCTTGGCACGTACGGGCTCACGTTCGCTTTCGGCCCCAACACCGGGGTATCGGGCGTCGCTCCTGCCAGCGCAAGCGTCCTCGGGCACAACGTCGCGCTTCCATTCGGGTTCCGGCTCGTCAGGATGTCTGGATCGTCATGTCAGCCGTGGGCGGTGGCGATCTCGCTTCCGGTGCCGGTCGACATCTCTCGGAGGCTGGCGCCGGCGCCGGATAACAAGGGTGGGATGAACTTCGTGAGCAGACGAGGAGCTCACGCGCAAGTTGAAGCAGTCGGGTCAGGTGACCTGGTCAAAGGGCCGAGTGACAAGCAGGCGTGCATTCAGTCCTCGAAGAGCGCGCCGTACGGGTTGCCGGCGGGAGTTACGCCCACCACGCCATTTGTCTCTGCGAATGCAGGCGGGACACCCACCACGATCGACGGGTACTACGCCGAGATAGTGCCCATTCATGTCTCGGTGGGAGGTCCGCCGAGAATGTACGCCTCAGGGGCAGGACGGACCTGGACTCAGGTGGCGTGCGGGATGCAAGTCAGCATTTCAGCGGTCGGTGCGAGCGGTGCGTCTGGTGTGAGTGGTGCGTCAGGTGCGAGCGGCGCCAGCGGTGCGTCCGGTGCGTCTGGCGCCAGCGGTGCGTCTGGCGCGAGTGGTGCTTCGGGCACCAGTGGTGTTTCAGGCGCCAGCGGTGTTTCGGGCACCAGTGGTGTTTCAGGTGCCAGCGGAGCGCTGCCCAACACGGCCATTAAGTCCATACCGTGCGTCCCGCCGCCTGGCGCGAGTGGCGCATCCGGGTCCTCGGGCTCTAGCGGATCCTCGGGCGCAAGCGGATCCTCGGGCGCAAGCGGATTTTCAGGCGCAAGCGGAGCCTCAGGGCCGAGCGGGAACGTAACGGTACAGGGCGCCTCTCAGGCCCAGAGCGCTATGGACGCAGTCATTCCCGGAACCGTCATCTTCGTCCGAATCCCCGCGAGCGATGGGAAGTACCAGCTCGTAACGGTTATCGGTTGGTCGATGCCGGCTGCAGAACTCGTCAGTCTCACGACCGAGGCACTGGCCCCGAAGAGCTGACACTCTGATAGGGCTGAACTCCTGACTGATACGTCGCCGGTCGCCGTGACTCGCGAGGGTCGCGGCGGTTGGCGACGTCGTCGTCTAGCTGAGAAGGGCTGCGGCACGGCATGGGAGGCGCGACCAGGGGAGCCGTGCGTGGAACCGGAACCGCACCCCGAGAGCGAGGCGCCGCCCACCGCGGAGCTAGGTCTCTTGTGGCTCATCCCCGTTGTCGCAACCTGCGGCCTCTCGCTCGCTCTCTTGCGCCCCGAGCTAACGCGAGTGCCCTACCTGAACGACTCGGCGATGCACGAGGAGATGGTCCGCTTCGCGTTGGCGAAGATACGCGCCGACCATTTCCCGCCCGACTCGTGGTTCCCCTTCCTCAACCTCGGCTCACCTCAGTACCTCCACTACCAGAGCCTCGGAGCGATGCTCACTGCGTTGCTGGCCTGGGTGATCGGTGTCGGTCACGCATTCACGCTCACCACTTGGCTGCTCATCGGGTGTTGGCCGCTTTGCATCTACGCCGCCGCCCGCATCTTCGGCATGAGACCGGATGCGGCCATGGCTGCCGCTGTCCTGTCGCCCTTCGTCTCGAGCTTCACGGGCGTCGGCTACGAGCAGATCAGCTACCTCTGGATCGGGTTCGGGCTGTGGAGCCAGCTCTGGGCGATGTGGACACTGCCGCTCGCGTGGGCGCTCTCATGGCGCGCCGTCGAGGAGCGGCGTTACGTAGTACCGGCGGCCATCGCAATCGCAGCAACCGCCGCCTTCCACTTCCAGACCGGCTATCTCGCATTCGCCGGAATAGCCCTGTTCGTGCTCGCGCGGCCATCGCAACTGCTGCCGAGGGCAGGCCGGGCCTTTCTCGTCGCCGCAGGCGCGGGGGCATTGGCCGCGTGGGCGCTCGTACCTCTCGTCGTCGAGGGCAAGTGGGCTGCCGTCAACGAGTTCCTGCTGAGTGGTCCGGACACGAACTCCTACGGCGCGAGGAAGGTGCTCGCCGCCCTCTTCACCGGAAACATCCTCGACTGGCACCACCTGATGCTGATCACGCCCTTGTGCCTCGCAGGACTTGCACTTTGCCTGTACGCCTGGTGGCGACCCGACTTCCTCCGACCGGTCGAACACGGCGCATCGCGAGGGCTCGTGCTCGTATTCGTGTGCAGCCTGTGTCTTTTCTTCGGCCGTCCCACGCTCGGGCCGTTGCTCGACCTGGTGCCGGGCTCCAAGGATCTCTTCCTCCGGCGGTTCATCGTCGGAGTTCAACTAGCGGGGTTGCTTCTCGCCGGCGTGGCTGCGGCGCAGCTCGCGAGGTGGGTGCTCGCCGGGACGAGACGGGTGCTCAAAGCTCGAGCCAGGACAGCCATCGGAGTGCTCGCCGTAGGCTGCGTCGCCCTCGCCGCGGTCGTGCCGGCATGGTCCTACATCGTTAACATGACCAGCCGTAACGCCTCGTTGATCTCTGAACAGTCTGCGGCCGGGCCCCGCGCTGCCGCGGCGCAGGTCGACGCGCTGATTGCGACGATCAACAGGAAAGGTGGTGGCCGGACATTTGCCGGTCACCCGTCCGACTGGGGGGCGGACTTCACAGTCGGTGAGGTACCGGTCTACGAGTACCTGGCCTCATCCGACGTTGATGAGGTCGGCTTCACGCTGCGGACGGCGTCGCTCATGAGCGACCCTGAGGCGAAGTTCGACGAGGACAACCCTGCCGACTACCGCGCCTTCGGCATCCGCTGGCTCGTCCTGCCGTCCGGGATGGAGCCGCCGGTGTCCGCCGCAAGAGTCGAGGCTCGCGGGAGCTACGTGCTGTGGGAGATCCCGGGCGACGGATACGTTCAGGTCGTCGACACACGCGGCACCATCGTCGCGACCTCAGCCGACCTAGGCTCGGTCTCGGCCCGATTGCTCGCTGATCTTCCCGCGAGCAACCCGGTATACCCGACCGTTGCCTACGGAGACAGCGGGGCCGCACCGGGCACGCTTCCGGCCGGAGAGCACCCGTTCAAGCCTCCGGGTCGAGTGCTCTCCGAAACGTCCAACCTTTCCGGCGGCACGGTGGTCGCCAAGGTGTCGGTCGCGCGGACGTCGGTGGTCTTGCTCTCAGCTTCGTTCGATCCGGGTTGGCAGGCTTTCGTCGACGGCCACCAGGTCGCGACAGAGATGGTCGCTCCCGCGCTCGTCGGCGTGCGCGTCACGCCTGGCGTCCACACCATCCGCTTCGTCTACCGAGGCTTTGGCGACTACCCCCCACTGTTCGCGCTCGGTGCCGTGGCACTGGTAGCGCTTGCCATCATCGAGCGCCGCCGGCCTGTTAAGTCCCTGTGATCCCGGATGTCCTGCAAAGGATCGGTGGGGCCGGTATTAGCAGGACTTCTAGCTGGTAAGATGGCCTTGGCTTATTCTGAGCCACTGAGTTCCCGCTTGTCCGGGAGCAGATCGGCGGTCCCGGTGGGACCCTCCCTGTTCGACCAGTTTGAAATTCCGCGACTGACCTGCCGCGCGGTTCACCTAGAGCCCAGCGTCTTCCTCCACGGCGAGGAGAATCGCTCCGTCTGACGGGCGTCCTCCCCCATGCGAATTGCAATAGTTGCTCCACCGTGGCTTCCTATTCCTCCACCTGCCTATGGCGGGACCGAGAATCTCCTCGACGCGCTCGCACGCGGATTGCAGCGCGCCGGTCACGAGGTCGTGCTTTGCACGACCGGTGACAGCACCTGTCCCGTAGGAAGGACGTCGGTCTTCGAAGAGGCCATCGGGGTCGGGTCGGGCAGCAGCGTGGACGAGATCCGCCATATCCTGCACGCCTACGAGGAGATCCAGGACTGCGACGTCGTTCACGACCACACTCTCGTGGGGCCGCTCTACTCCGCAGCCTTCCCCGACCTTCCTGTGCTCACGACGAACCACGGCCCGTTCAACGCCGAGCTCATCGACCTCTACCGGGCCCTGTCGGACCGGGTCCCGGTGATCGCCATCTCCGAGCACCAGGCGTCGACGGCGACCGATGTCCGGATCGCCGCAGTGATCCATCACGGGGTCGATGTCGACGACTTCCCTGTCGGCACCGGCGGGGGAGGGTACGCGATGTTCCTCGGTCGGATGCACCCCGGCAAGGCACCCCACGTCGCAGCCAGGATCGCGCGCGAGGCAGGCATCCCGTTGAAGATCGCCGCGAAAATGAACGAGCCGGCAGAGCACGCGTACTTCGAGGAGATGGTGCGGCCGCTCCTCGGCGGCGACGTGGAGTACGTCGGCGAAGTGGACCGTCCGACCAAGCTGGCGCTCCTTGCCGATGCTGAGTGCCTGCTCAACCCAATCGCGTGGCCCGAGCCATTCGGGATGGTCATGATCGAGGCCCTCGCCTGCGGCACGCCCGTGCTGACGACTCCGTTCGGCGCAGCGCCCGAGATCGTTCGCGATGGCGTAGTCGGATTCGTGCGCTCGGGTCGCGCCGAGCTCGTCGAAGCGATCGGGCGCGTGCAAGAGATCGACAGGGGCGCGTGTCGTGAGCGGGTAGTCGAGCGTTTCTCCGTGGAGCGCATGGTGGCCGATCACGTCGACGTGTACGAGCAGGCTGCGGCCGGAATGTTGAGCGCCCCGTTTCAGGTGCTCGTGGACGATGCAGCTTGAGTGGACGATGGAGTTTGATCCGACAGTGATGCCCCCGATCTCGTGACCGAGCCCTGGGCGTTCGCCGGAGAGCCGACCGTTAAGAGCCTGACGGGCGGCTCAGTCACGCTCGTCGAGGGCGCCTCGTTCTCGATCTCGTCCTTGAACGGCGATATCGAGCCCGGCGGTGCGCAGGGATTGTTCTTCGAGGACACGCGTTTCGTCTCGGCATGGCGGCTCCGGCTAGACGAGGCGGAGCTGCAGAGCCTCGTGTCGATCCCTCACCATCCTTTCGCCGCCACGTTCGTCTCGAGAGGCCAGCCTCGGGCGGGCCAGGCCGACAGCACGGTGTTCGTGGAACGGAGCCGGTACGTAGGCAACGGCATGCGAGAGGACCTGGTCGTCCGCAACTTCGGCCGGGAGCCTGCCGCCTGCTCGATCGCCTTCGAGATCGAGGCGGACTTCGCTCACCTTTTCGAGGTGAAGGAGAACCGCGTGCAGGTGCGGGGCAACCACAGCGTCGCAGTCGCCGGATCGGTGATCACATTCGCGTACGAGTACCGGGAAGTGAGCAGGCGCGTCGAGGTGGAGTTCCCTCCCGAAGCCCGCGTGACGCCCGGGCTCGCGAGGTTGGACGTCGTCGTCCAGGCCGGTGGCCATTGGAGCACCACCCTCGAGTTCCGGCTCGTCGTGGACGGGGACCCGGTGGAGCTCCGCTACGACGGGGAGGACTCCGTCGAGTGCTCGACTCCGGTGACACGCCAGCGCGAATGGGAGTCCACCGCACCCCGTGTCCATACCGACGATGAGGGCGTCAACGCGACGTTTCTCCAGAGCCAGCGCGACCTCGGGGCGCTTCGGATCTTCGACCCCGAGCACCCTCAGCGCGCAGTAATCGCGGCAGGAGCACCGTGGTTCATGACGCTGTTCGGGCGGGACTCGCTCCTCACCTCTCTCATGACGCTCGAGGTGGACCCGAGCCTTGCCACGAGCACGCTGCTCACCCTCGCCCGTATGCAAGGCGAAAGGGTCGACGACCTCACCGAGGAGCAGCCGGGCAAGATCCTGCACGAGGTGCGCCGAGGGCTTACGACCATCGTGGACGCTCGAGTGGGCTCGGTCTACTACGGCTCCATCGACGCCACGCCCCTGTTCGTCGTCTTGCTGGGGGAGCTTTTCTCGTGGGGACTCGATGACGACGTCCTCGCGCAGCTACTCCCGCACGCCGACCGAGCACTGGATTGGATAGTGCGATTCGGTGACAGGGACGGCGACGGGCTCGTCGAGTACCAGCGTGCGACCGAGCGTGGGCTCGCCAATCAGGGCTGGAAGGACTCCTTCGACGGGGTCAGCTTTGCGAGCGGGCGGCTCGCCGAGTCGCCGATCGCCTTGAGCGAGGTTCAGGCGTACGTCTACGCCGCCTTCCGGGCCCGGGCCGAGATCGCCAGCAAGCTCGGAGACGATCAGGTGGCCCAAGAGTGCTCCCAGCGCGCCGAGCTGCTGAAGATCGCGTTCAACGAGCGTTTCTGGCTGGAAGAACGGGGCTACTTCGCCATGGGCCTCGACGGCGAGAAAGCACCGATAGATTCGCTCACATCCAACATCGGGCACTGCTTGTGGGCAGGGATCGTGGACGACGACAAGGCCAAGAGGACGGCCGAGCAGCTCTGCGGGCCCTCGATGTTCACCGGATGGGGGATCCGGACACTCGCGACCTCGATGCGGCGGTACAACCCGGTCAGCTATCACAACGGCTCCGTCTGGCCTCACGACACCGCGATCTGTGTCGCAGGTCTTGCGAGATACGGTTTCGTCGAAGAGGCCGAGGCAGTGACCGTCGGGCTGTTCCAAGCGGCGGATGCTTTCGGCGGCCGGCTGCCAGAGCTCTTCTGTGGGTTCGACCGGGACGCCTTCCCGATCCCGGTCCCGTACCCGGCCTCGTGCTCTCCTCAGGCCTGGGCGTCGGCTGCGCCGTTCTTCCTTCTCCGCAAGTCACTGCTGCGCCTCGAGCCGTCGATCCCCGACGGCACCGTGAGCTGCGCGCCAGTCGTCCCTTCGGGTTACGGGACGCTCTCGGTCGAGAACCTCTTGCTCGGTGGTGCCCGCGTGTCGGTCACCGCCACCGGCACCGCGGCCGAGCTCAGTGGCCTCCCGGAGAGCTTGCGCCTCAGCAGCTGAGCTGACGCGACCTGTCCTGACCTAGGGCGCGAGCTCGTCTGCGTCGAGGTCGATGATGGCGGCTATCGACCGCTCGAACATGCTCGTCGCAAGCGCTACCGCCCGGTCGTTGACCAGTTCCACTGCGCCGCCCTGCAGCGGGTAACAGAAGCAGAAGAGCACGGACCTGCGGTAGTCCGCCCAGAACTCGTCGAAGGGGTAGTCCAGCACGCCGTTGTCGACCAGCGTCTGGTGATAGAGGGTGGTGAGCTCGCTCTCGTGAGTGCGCCGATCTTCGACAGTCAGGCTCTGACTCATGAAGTAGCCCATGTCGGTGGCGCCGGGGGCGGCGGACGCGATCTGCCAGTCGACGACGGTGACCGAGCCGGCATCGTCGTCGTGGAAGAAGACGTTGTCGAGACGCACGTCCCCGTGGCAGAACGTACGGGGGTGGTTGGGCAGGTCCTCCATGATCGGTGGGCCGATCTCGGACCAGCGGTCGCCGATTGACCTGATCCGCTCCGGGATGACCTCGCCGAAACGGTCCAGCACCATTGGCCACGCTTGCTTGCAACTCTGGTCGTTGTACTGGGGATAGGGATTCGCGTCCCAGGCGTGGAGGAACGGAAGCGTCCCGAGCCGTTCGTCCTCCCACCAATGTGCGTGCTGCAGCGCGAGCTGGCGAACGATGACGCGGGCGTCCTCGATCGAGCAGCCGTTGAGTTGGTCGGAGGTCCGCAGGTGGCCAAGATCCTCCATGACGATCACGAATTCGTCTGTCTCCGGGTCGTGATCCGCATGGAAGAGGTGCGGCGGGTGGAGGCCGAGCTCTGCAGTGAGCGACAGATAGATCGCGACCTCGCTCTCGTAGAAGTGGTAACCGGCCGCGACTTGCCTGACTTGCTCGTACGGAGGTGCCATCTTGAGAACGACGGCCGCGGGGCCGTGCCCCGAGGCATACGTAGGCGTGAGGCGGAACAGCATGCTCATGATGCCGATGCCGATGCCGACGGGGACGACGTCGATGGACGAGACGACCAGCCCTTCATCGGCCCCATCGCATTGCCGCAACACCGCGGTCAGCCATTCGGGCGTGATCTCCTCGGGCGCCGCAGGTATCCGTGCCGCGTGGGACGTGCTCCCCATGTCGTCGCCCCTTTACCGGCCCCGGGCCAACCCCCCTCCCGGCGGTGACCGGGGCCATCATCTACTGAGCGGGAAACGCTAGGACAGTTTTCGCTTGCTCGCTTGCAGACGCGACACGACCCGCCGCCCCGGGGAGGGACGGCGGGTCGCTGAATACTTAGAGGCTGCGAGAGCCCGAACGTTGCTCAGGCATCCGAACGTTGCTCAGGCAACAGCCTTGATTGCCTCGACGTCGAGCTCGATGGTGATCTTCTCCGAGACCATGACGCCGCCAGCCTCGAGGACTGCGTTGAAGTTCACGCCGAAG
>JBKQLZ010000006.1:0-73136 GCA_052146895.1 Acidimicrobiales bacterium | reverse complement strand
TGCTTGTTGCGATTAGCTGATTACGAAGCGCTCTTCGGGAAGCCCGTCTGGAACCACTGTGCAGTGGTGAGGAGGGCGGCCCTCGCGGAGGTGCAGTTGCCAGGCGAGCCAGCGACCTTCCCGGCGTACCACGTGCCGACAGCGGTCGGAGCGTTGGCAACGATGCCGGCGGACTGGGTGGCCTTGATGTCAAGGATGAACCAGCAGTCGGCGGTACCCGGAGCGTAGGCGCCGAGAAGGATCTCGGTACCCGTGGACGGCGCACCCTGGTAGACCACGATGTTGTTCGCGGTGCTGGAGTTCGTCGTTCCGTAGGTGAGGCCCGTGTCGATCTGGGTCAACGTGGACACACCCGCAGACGGGGTGAGAATGTTGGTGAAGCTCTGGTTGTTCTGCGTGTAGAACGTGTCAGAGCCTGTCAGAGCGGTCTGCAGGTTGCTCTCAGCGGCCGTGTTGTTCGCGGTCTTCGTCACCGACAGGAATGTCGGGATTGCGATCGCGAGCAGAATGCCGATGATCAAGAGGACGACCAAGAGCTCGATAAGGGTGAAGCCCCCATCGGACACTTCCTCTTCACTGCGCTGCCGCATTTGGCGGGTGAGCTGGAGCATTGATGCTCCCTCCTTGTCTTGTCGTCAATGAATACTGGACTTCCTTGAGCAGACCCTCGCATGTGCTTGGTGAGCGTGCGGGAATCCAGCAGTTGTCAATATAACACGAAGAGTGGTGCTGTGGCGACCCCTAGCGCGAATTTTTACCGCGATCGGTGAGATTTCTGCCGCTGTCGGTGAGGAAAGACCCCAGCTCAGGCGCGCACATGGAGGGGAAACGAGAACTCTCGTTCATCAAGATCCCCCTCCTTGGTGACCACTCTACGTGGTCGGCGCCTCCGCGCGCAAAGCTGCTCTAGGGCGAAGCGGGACTGCTGTGGCTCGAACGGTGAAGATCAGCCTCGATCTCGTGAAGCTGCGTGAGCTCTTGGTGCGTCGGGTAGAGCGAGTAGACCAGCTGCTCCTCGGTGAAGGCGGTCTCGTACTGATGGCGCCTGATCGCGATCGTCGCCAGTCCGGAAAGAGCCTGGTCCTCGTAGGGTGCGAGGACTAGTGCGCGGTCGAAGTCGTAGATCGCGCTCCTTATATGGTGAAGGTCGAGATCAGCGTCGCCGAGATCGGACCAGTACCCCTGATTCGTCGGCTCCCGTCCGATAGCCGCGAGCTCCGCCGCGCGGGCCTTGAAGAGCCAGCCCTTCCCGGGGTGGACGATGCTGTTGTAGGCGTACACGCGGGCGAGATCCGACGCTGAGTCGGGCCATTCCGGAAGAAGGCGACTCGCGGTCTGCGCGTCCGCAATGGAGTAGTGAAGCTCACCCTCGTAGAGATAGGAGTCGCCGACGACGAGCGATGCTCCGAGAAGGAACGCCGCGAGCACGCAAACGGCTGTCACCACTCGAGCGGCGATGTTCTCCGGCTCGAGCTCTCGCCCCTTGTCCCACACGAAGGATCCGGCGGCGCCGCCGAGGGCCATGAACGCGATCGGGTCCGTCCCGACGTTGAGCGGTTCGATGAGACGTACGGCGAGAGTCAAGGCGGCAAAGCCGAGGAGGGCGCCGCGGGCGCCTCGCACCGAGGTGGCAACCAGCCCTGCAATGGCCAACAGGCCGAGGACACCTGTCGTCGTCATCACCTCGATCAATATGTCGTGGGCGTCAGTGAAGTATCTGCCCGGTCCGAGCTGCGCCGCGAGGGACGTCGGGATCCTCGCCGACGTCGCGTGGAGGAACTGGCCCGGGCCGTAACCGAGCAGCGGTCGATGCAGGTCGGCCTTCAGCGCCACCTTCCAGATCGCAAGCCGTAGCCCGCCGGTGGTTCTCGAGGACGCGAGGTCTGTGGCCCTGTTGACGACGCTGAGCGAGCCGGTGCGGTCCCCGACGACGTAGCCAACGGCGATGGACCCGGCGTAGATGAGGACGCGCCGCCACGGGTACCGCCATATGGCGTAGGCCACGAGCGGTATGAACAAGAGCGCAGCAAAGCGCTCTGCGGACATCTCGAGCGCCAAGGCGATGACGCCCGTCCAGAGCGCCCAGGGCCAGGGCTTCCGGCAAGCCCGACCCAGCACGAGCGCCAGGCCACCCATGAGGAGCGCTTCGAGGTGAATCGGGTTACCGAGGAACCCGTCAGCCTGACCGTCGAAGGTCTGGAGCAGTCCCGCAGTGAAAAAGGTGGGGTCGAGCCTGGTTCCGTAGACCTGGACGATGCCGAGGAGCGCGTTCGCAAGCACACCGCCGACCAGCCCGCGGATCAAGATGACGCGGCCGTGCTCGTCGAGCGTCGCCCCGATCGCCCAACCCCCGACACAGGCCATCCAGAAGAACCAGCCCGTGCCCCACAGGTAAGTCCCGAAGAAACCCTCGACCGGCACCGCCGAACTCAATGCGGCCAGGAACGCCACAAGTAGGAACGCCACACCGAAGCGAGCGGGAACCCGCAGCGGGCCGGACCTGGCGAGGCGGTAGAGCGGCACGACCCCGACCGCCGCGATGAGCAGCATGACGAGGTACTTCGGTGTGAAGGTGTCGGATCCGACTTGCGGGTCAGCCACGACAGTCAGAGCCGCAGCGGCGAGACCAGCGAACAAGGCGAGCGCGCTCGCCGGTTTGACCGGCTCGATGCCCGCGTCGACAGGGACTGCGGACCCGAGACGAGGCGGCCGCGCCGGCGCCTCCGGCAGCACGATCCCCGTGCCGCTCGCGTCTCCGGTCGTGCCCGAGCTCATCGGTTGCGCTCGAGAGAGCATCGGGCGCGTCGGAAGGCTGTGCGCTCAGCCTGGGTCATGAGCTGACGGTAGCAGTACATATGACAGCGTCGGAGTCCGCCATCGGGCGGCGCTCATCCGATCCAGACCCTGACTATTGCAGGCCCGAAGCACACTGCTGTGAGGGCGCCCGCCGAAAGGAACGGCGCGAAAGGGAGTCTCGTCTTTCCGCTCGCGGTGCCCTTCGAGACGAGCACGAGCGAGAAGGCCCCGGCAAGGATGACGCCTAGCAACAGAGCGACGCCCGCGATCGCAAGACCTGCGCCCCGCGTGTCGAGCGAACCGAGAAAGAAGGAATCGAGCGCGACGAGCTTCACGTCGCCGTAACCGAGTCCCGACCGGTAGGCCTCGCGGATGCCGAACATCAGCGCGAACGCCGCGACACCGGCCAGCAACCCATATAGAAGGTGTCCGATCGTTCGAGTCTCCACCGACGCGACGAGAAGAAGGGGTGCGGCGATTCCGCCGGTGACGAAGAGCACAGCCGACGGCACCCTCATGTGGTCGATGTCGATGACCGACACCGCGATCAGGCCGGCTGCCAGTACGCAAAAGGGCGGGATGGTCCAAGCTGAACCGACTCGCCAGGCGATCATCGCGAAGCAGGCGCCCGTGGTCGCCTCGAGCAGCGGGTAGCGCCACGGGATGTGGACCGAACATGAGCGGCACCGCCCACCGAGGACGGCGTAAGACAACAGAGGGATGTTGTCGTAAGGCTGGATCTCGCTCCCGCACTTCGGGCAATGGGAATTGGGGTGGACGATCGACTCGCCGCGCGGCACTCGCGAGGTGACCACGGAGAGGAACGATCCGATGACGAGACCGAACAGCGCACTCATGACGATTACGAACTCGTGGACGACCGGAGTCCTCAAGTCGCCTGTCCTATCACCTCGCGCCCGAGGGCCCTAAGCTCGCGTCGTAGCCGAGGTGTTGAGGCGAGGGCGTCTGGTGTGTTCTTATGTAGTCTCGTGTTATCGGATTACGCTGACTCGCGCGTGCCGTGTTCGTAGTACTACTATGAGTGACTGTGCAACGACCGTTTCTTGTGCTGCACCGTATAGCTGAGGTGACTTTGCGACGCCTACGAGTGCGGGAGATGTCGGACGTCGGCTTCAGCCTCGTCGAGGTCATTGTGGCCGTCGTTCTTCTCACCATCACCTCGCTGCCGACCGCGCTCATTCTCATCAACACCAACCGGACCGCGAGCTACAGCCACCTCCAGACTGAAGCCGACGACGTCGCGACTCAGGTGCTCGAGAACGAGGAGTTGCTGGCACAGAACCAGTCGTTCAACCCCAACACGAGCGCTACCGTGAACGGCCGCGTCACGATTGGGCAGACAGTCTTCACGTCAGCACTCACCGTGACCATCAACAACTCCGTGACAGGCGTGTCGCCTTGCTTGGAGCCTGCTGGTTCTGGCGAGAGCCAAGAGATCTACTTTGTGACGGCCAAGGTTTACTGGCACGGCGAGGGCGGCGGAGCGGGGCAGAACACCGCTGTCTCGGGCGGCCCGGTGTCGCTCACGACCGAGCTCGCGCCGGCGGCACAAGGTTCTGGGAACCTGACGCTGAACGGTGGTGAGATCGCGGTCCCCGTCGACAACCTGAACACGACCCTCGACACTGTTGACAACGTCTGGTTCCAGGCAACCGGCACTTGGACCGAGACTTCAGCTCAGCCCTCCGTCCCAACCGGGGAGACGATCTCGGAGCTCGAGGACACCAATGCTCTTGGTTGCGCTGTGTTTCAGAATCTCGACGCCGCCGCCGGCTGGAGTTACCAAGTCACCGTGGCCTACTGCTCCTCCCCCGGTGCCGTGGCCGGTCAGTGCACGAGCACCAGCCCTGCCATTGTCGACTTCGACGAGAACGGCGGCGAGGCAGGCGCACCGGGCCTCCCGACCCAGACAGGAATCACAGTCACCGCCGGCAGCGTCACCGTTGTCAACCCCTTCTATCTCGCAGATGCCGCGACCGTTCCGGTCTCGTTCGCCACGTATCGATACCCGAGCGGTGGAGCGAGCCCGGGCGCCGCAAAATCACCGGTTTGGGAACCACCGTACGTGCGCGTCGGCGTTGAGAACGAACATCTCCAGTGCAACTCCGTGAATGCCACGTGCCCGCTCGGCGACGCGGCGGCAACGTACTCGACGTCCGCCGGAGGGGATCTCTATCTCTATCCCTATTCGGACGGTTACTCACCGGTGTATGCCGGCGACGAGAACGAATCCAACCCTCTGGCGCTCTCGTCCGCTACCACTCCGGTGGCGTACTACTACACCGGCTCATTCACGCAACCAACGTCGGTAACGCCGCCGATCCCGCTGTCGACGCAATCATCTGCCAACACGACCGAGCCAACGTTGACGATTCAGCTGTACTACGCCCAGATCACCGTCACCTGTTCTGCCATCACTCATGTGATGAGTGGCCTCACGTTCACAGAGGTGGACGGCTCGTCTGCCGCCTATACCGATCCGACCGGGTGTACGAAGTCGGCGTCGCCAGTGGCCTTCAACGTCGGCCTGCCTCTCGGTGAGTACGCACTGTCTCCGGTCGGCACCGCGACCCTCAGCGGTGCGGCCCAGTACATATGGGTCACGCCATTCGGAGTCTGTTACTCGAGTTCGGAGATACCCCAGTCCGATGCTCCGATCACCAACTGCGCCTCGAGCGTAGGGACGTGGACCACCGGAGCCGCCAGTGTCACGGTTACCTAGTGGGACCTGCCCGAGGGAGCAGAAGATGAGTCGCTTGATCACAGTTAAGGCCTTTAAGCGAGTTCGGCACGCGGTCATCCGTGACCGGGGCGAGGGAGGCCAGGCTCTCCTGCTCGTACTGGTTGTCGTGTTCTTGCTCGCTTCCCTTGGTGCCGGCCTAGTCGCATCGGTCACTCAGGAGCTGCCCTTCGTGAGCGTCGCCAGTTCCGAGCACGCGGCATACGCGGCTCTCGAGGCGGGCGTCCAGAACTACCGCAACGACCTGAACCACGACCCCACCTACTACACGTACGGCACGACCGACCCGGTCGACCCCGCCAACCCCTCCATGGGCACCAACACGATCTCCGGGGGACTCTGTGCCGATGCGGCGGGTAACGGGTGGGAGCAGATCTGTGTCCAAGGTTCGGCCGGGCAGCAATGCACCACCCCGTGCGAGGCATTCCACGTTCAGGCGAACTCAAGCTTCCTCGGGAGCACCGCGGCTGCCGACACGTTCCCGAACGAGGTGCTGGCGACGATCACCGGGCGCGCCGGGATCGCGAAACACTACATTTTCGAATCGGCAGTGATCGCCTTCAAGAAGTACTCGACCTACCTGCAGAACGCGTATTACTCCGACACCGAGGTGCTCGATCCGAGCTACCCCGCCACCACCTCTAGCTCGACAGCGATCGCCGATCCCAACGTGAGCGAGTCGCTCACCGACAACGGCGTCACTACGACGAGCTCGTCTCCAGAATCGCAAGTGCTCATCAACTACACCTACACGAGCGACGCGGATGTGCCGGTGACGGTGGACAACGTCTATCTCAATACGGCGCTGTGCGGCTACGAGGGCTATCAGGAGAACAACTTCATCGACTCTCTCGGCAGTCAGTCGCCATCGGCCGCCATCGCCGGGCAGACGGACTTCTCGTACCAGTACCCGTACTACGGCCCGTATTACGGGATTCCTCCAGCCGCCAACAAGCTCTCCGGGGGAACCGGCAACCCGTCGACCGAGTCCGCGGGCTTCACGCAAGCTGCCTTGACGTACACCTTCACACCCGCAACGGGTGAGAGCGAGACCTTGACGATTCCCGCCTCTCCGTGCGCCACCCCTTACGACTTCATCGGTGGCGAGAGCTTTTCCGGGCCCGTTTTCAGCAAGGACGAGCTCCACATGTGCGACGCGGGCGGAGACCCGGCGTTCAACGGGTCGCCGTACTCGCTCCTGACTTCGACGCCCAACGACATCGCTTTCAAGTACGAGTGGCCTGGAAGCGAGAAGGGAACCGGAGCCGAGGCGGGAGAGTGGGTGCCCGCGGGGTTCACGATCGACCAGATCAACTGCACCGGCTCGGGCGCGGGAGTACCCGCGCTCGCGCACGGCCCTGTGCAGCTCGACCAGAACGAAGTACTTCCACAGTTCGATGACGCGTTGGAGGGCTGGGCTGACGGTGTGAACAGCGCCACGACCCCCACGTTCGGGTGCCTCTACACCGGACCGACGATGATCGAGCTCGTGTATAAGGCAGGCGCCGAATACATGGACGTCTGGAGCCCCCTCTCCAAGAAGACCGACTACTCCGGCGCGGGGACCCACTGTGGCGGCAACGGTACGTTCTCACCGACGAACCCGTTGATCACGGACATTCCCATGCCCACCGACGGAGTCGTCTACGTGCAGAATGTCCCATCGAGCACTACCGACCCGAACTACTGGAGCCCGACGACACTGGACACGCTCAACTCCGCCTCGTCTGTCTCCCCGACCGACGGCAATACCGGAGCAGGCACGACATGCTTCTTGAACCCGGAGCAGCCCACAGCGCTGCCGGACAGTTCGGATTGCACTGGCGGGACACTGTTCGTGGAGGGAGAGCTCAACGGCGAGCTGACAATCGGTGCGGACAACAACATCTACATCACCCGGGACCTGACATACAGCTGCGCTGACACCGGCGGGACGCTTCAGAGCCCGCTCAACGGGCTGCCTGCAGCATGCGCGAGCGAGACCACGCCCGACCTGCTCGGGCTGTACGCCAACGGCGACATTCTGTTCTCGCACCCCGTGCAGGCTGGCACCTGTTCAGGCTCCGGCACGAGCGAGACCTGTACGAACGACTCCCAGTGTGCGAACAACGGCACGACCGCAACCGACACCATGGCCGATGTTACGCCGACGTGTGACACCGGAACGGTTGGTACAGGGGCTGTCGTAGACGCACTGTTAATTGCGCTCAACGGCTCGTTCGGGATCCAGAATTACAACGTGGGGGCTCAGTTGGGTGGTATGTACCTCAACGGTTCCGACGTAGCCGAGTATCGAGGGCCTTTCGCCAACAGTGGTGTCACTGGATATACAAAACAGTTCACTTATGACACTCGCCTCGCTTATCTGGCACCACCAGATGCCGTCACGGCGTCCGCAGACAACTGGTTCCCAGCAGGCTGGGTCAACTGCGGTGGCGTAAACCTGTCGGCGAGCACGACACCTAAGTGCTCGAACGCAAGCTGAGAGGCGGGAGCATGCATCGTCAAGGCACCGTCCGAGCTCCGTTTCGGATCGCGCTGGCAGCCACCCGCAAGCGCGCAGTAGGCGACGACAGCGGCTTCTCGCTGACTGAGATGCTCGTCACGCTCCTCGTGATCTCGATCATCATGGCTCTCAGCGCAGCTGCGGTTGTCCTGCTCGAGAAGTCGTCGTCCTCGGTGCTCGGGACGGAGTACTCGCTTCAGCAGGAACAGATCGCGTCCGAAGCCGTGACGCCCTTCCTCCACGCGGCCGTAGGTCTGACGGCAGCAGGCGCAACGTCTTTCACGATGACCACGTACTCGGGCATCGACGACAACACGGGAACCATTGCCGGCACCACCTACCCCGGCACGTACGGTGCAGCGGAGACAGATACGCTCACGGCCTGCTTCGGCTCGCTCGTCAGCAAAGTCCCCTCTTGCGGCACGCCTCCAACGGGGCACAATCCGTGGGTGTTCGCCGTCGTCGTGACCAATCCGTCCGGTAAATCTTCCACGATCGAGGCGACAGACTCGATCGCTCCAACAAACGTGACGAGTACGAACACCTACTCGTTCGAGTACTTCGACTCGCTCGGGAACCAACTCGGAGCCAGCGGTAGTGACAACGGCACGGTGCCTGCCTGCGCCTTGTTCGACATCGACAGCGTCAACATCTCTGTCGGGTTCCAGACGGGGCCCCGCACGGCCGGGTACTCGGGCAACCAGATCTCCACCTGGCGCACCACCATCTATCTGCCGAACGCGGATACGACGACGACTACCACGAGCGCTTCGTCGACGACGGCGTGCCCCGACGAGGCTGCGATCACCTAATGGCTCACGTCGGCCCGAGGGCGGAGCGAGACGCTTCGAGTCGCTGGTTCAGGTAGACCACGAGCGCCTCGATGGCGCGTCGGCTCTTCTCCGACTTCGTGACGAGGAGACCACCCACGACGACGTCCGACCCGGCATACCGGTGGATCCGGACGGGCTGGTCGGAACGAGCCGCCTCTGGCAAGCCCTCGACCCTGTCGCGCCCGACGCCCGAGATCTCCGCCCAGCGCACGCGCTCGGTCTGCATCAGGTTCCTCACGACGACGCCTCTCGAGTCGAGATCGATTCCAGTGCGGGCGAGCCGGACGAGAACGATCCCGATGATGACGTTCACAGCCAGCACTGAGAGCGCTACGAGCGTCACCGCCGCCGTCGCGCCGATCATGGCGTTGACACAGATCCCTATCGGGATGAGGGACAGGGCGATCCAGATAGCCGCGAGTACCTGGAGTGGCCGAGACCGGATCCTCTCGGTCGTCATCGGCTACTTCGGAGGCAGGTCTTCTCGCATGTCCTCGGGCCTTCGAGGCTCACGTGAGCGACCGACGGATCGAATTGCAGAGCGGACTCGACGGCATCGATCTGCAAGGTCGTCGCAGTTTGGGCCATGAAGAACTCCTCGGAGGAAGTGCCCACTGCCTGCACAGCGGCGACGCCCGCAAAAGTCAGGTAATGGTTGGACATCGCGGTCGCCTCCGCGCTCGATACGTCCGGCTTGAGGGTTGCCACGACGACCGCTTTCGCGGTGACGGGAGATGGCGGAGCGCTCGATTGGGACTTGTTGGCTGCAAATGCCGCAGCGAGCCCGATAACCAAGCCGATACAGACGAGGAGCGCGATCACCGCCGGGCGGCCCGACGTGCTTCGCCTGCGCCTGTTCGCCATGACCTAAACCGTACCTATCTACCAGGCGCCAATGGGTCAATCCTCAGGACGTCATGCCCTGCAATCCGACGAGCGCTCGGGCATGCTCGATCTCTCCCATGTGGCGCAGGCCGTGCTGATAGATCCAGCATTCGATTCCATCGAGGCGGGTGATCCCTTCGTCCCCCGCAACCCGCGCGCTGAACGTGGACGCGATCTGCGGCGGGAAGGGGCGAGCGACAACGACGTCGGTCAGCGACTCGGGGTCGACCGAGCTCAACCAGGCCTCCGTCTTGTCGAAGACGAGCCGCTGGTACTCGCGGAAGCCTTCGTAGTTGCCGATCCGCTGGCCCACCATCTCCTCGACGGTGCGGTGCTTGCCGTGATCGGCGATGGCGAGGCCCATCCGATCCGCCCAGGCTTGGTCGTAGACGAGGGGCGGCCCGCCGAGCATCGTGACCGAGCCGTCCTCGATCTGCGCGAGGTGGAACAGCGAGAACGCGATCGGGAGGACCGGCTCACGCTCCACATGGTTGACCTGCTCGGCGTCCATTGTGTCGACTGCCTCGTACCAGAGCGAGTGCATCGCACGTAGGCGTCTTTGTAGAGAGTCGAGGATCACTTCGTTCGGAGGTGTCACAGCTCAAGGCTAGGTTCCCGGCCGGCTGAGTGAGGCTCGGTCGCTGCGTGGGTGACGGCCCACTGGAAAGCCGCGCCTTGATGTAGCGCCGCGTAGACACGGTCTCTCAGTTCGTTTGCCCGACCGTCGGTGAGCGTATCGGTCAGAGCACGCAGCACCACCCGGACAAGAACGTTCTTCTGCCCGGGGAGCGCCCCGAGGCGCGCGCGTGCCGGCTGAGCCAGATCGCAGTACGGCGTGGCTGAGAGGACAGCTACCTCTTCGACGCTGGAGGCATCGTCGCCGAGCGCGTCGCGGACTCGGTCACCAAGGGTCTCCTCGTCCTCGTCCGCAGCGACGGCGATGGACAGGTCACGCTTGACCGGCGGCATCGAGGACACCGGTCGGTACGGGGAGAGATCGAGCATCTGACGGCTCACTCGCGGGTCGGTCGAGCGGAGGAGCCGGATGTCGGGAATGCCCTTGGTCAGCATTAGGAGCCGATCGAGGCCCATCCCGAGGGCGAGCCCGTGCCAACCCGCGAGGCCGGCGGCTTCGAGGACGGCTGGGTGTGCAATTCCGCATTCCCACACCTCCACCCAGCGGTCGTCCCACAAGACGTCGATCTGGCGACCGTTGAGGGTGTACGGATGCACCCGTGCCTCCTCTCGATGAACGCGGCCCGGAGCGAGCACTTGGAGAAGAGACGAGATCATGTCGTCCATGTCACCGTCCCCCATCGGCTCCCGGGTGATCCGCCAGAGGTCGAGCTGCTGCGGCGTGCCGGTGTGCTGCCAGCCGATGGCGTCCCGGCGGAAGACGATGCCAGGGCAGGTGAGCAGGACGTCGTCGAAGGGCGAGGCGGCGAGCTCGCGCAGCGCTCGAGGGACCATCGCACTCGAGTGGCTACGCAGCACGTGACCCGGGTCGACGTAGCGCGTGTAACGGGTCTCGCGACTTATCGCGTCAGCTGCGAAACCCAGCCGGTCGTAGTTGTCCGCCACGGGCACCACCCGGGGCCCGCGGCACCAGCGGACTTGGCAGTTCCAGGCGTTCACGAGCCGCTCCACGGCGCTCTCGACGAGCAGCTGGAGCGCGTGGGCGCCATGGGCCGGATCTGACAGGTCGCGAATTGCCTGGTCACGCCGCAGCTGGTCAGGCGTGAGGTATGACGGTGAAACAGACGGTGAAACAGACATGGTGACTCCTTGCTCTCAGGTGGGCTGGACTTGGGTGGGGGAAACCCTCCCGGCCCGAGAGCTCGCCTGAGCGGAGTCGCCGACTTACTGCGTCGAAGCGTCCCCCGGCAGCCAAGGATGGGCCGGGAGGCATGCAAATCGCTGAGTCAGTCGGTCAACCACGGGCGCAAGCGTACCTCGCCGCGCCAGAGCCCGGTGTTGAGCCGGGCAGAGCGCGACCGCTTCAAGTAGCTGCGACCACTGCCGAGCTTGCGAAGTAGCCGGTCCCGAGAGCGCTCACGGCAGCCACGGCGACCGTGTACTTCCCCGGCGCCACCGCCGTGAAGGCGTAGGAGTGAGTGGACGCCGAGACCGTCACTTTCTGAGCGGGCTTGCGGAAGTCGCCCTTCAAGAGCAGCTCGACCTTGTAGCCGGTGATCGGCGAGCCGCCGTTCGATGAAGGCGTCGTCCAAGACGAGCTGATCGCCTTCTTCCCACCCTTCGCTGTCACCGACGTCGGAGCGCTAGGAGCGCTCTTCTTGTAGGTGTAGCTCTTCGTGTTGCTGAACCCGTGACCGGTGGCCTCTCCGCCGGCAGTCTCGACTGCGACCGTCACCGTCGTGCCCGCCTTGCCCGGCGGGGCCTCGACGAGGATCTCGTACGCGTTCCCACCTCCGGGTACGGCGCCCGTGTTCTCGAAGACGGTGGCTTCCGTGTTGCCGAACTTCACGGCGACCGGAGAATCGAGCAAAGTGCCGGAGATTTCGACGCCGTCCTTGAGCGACGCGCTTCCAGCGGCTGGACCGGACGGTGGGGAGATCTTCGAGATCACGGGAGCACCGGGATAGCCGAAGACGAACGAGTCCAGGCTCGAGTTCTCGCTGCTACATCCCGTCTCGGTGCAGGCGACCAAGTTCGTGGCCCCCGGCAGGTTGCCTGGGAGCACGATCTTCAACGTGGTGTCGGTCTGGGTTAGGAAGGCGGTCGATTCGGTCGCTCCGAATCCCGAGTTGTCGTCGACGAATACGACGTCTTCGACTGCCATGAAACCGTGGCCCGCGAGCGTGAGGGTGCCGCCTCCTTCGGTCGTCCCGACATGGGTGGAAAGGCTTGTCACAGTCGGCCGTCCCGCCAGGGCGAACAAGTCGCTCGGGACGAGGTAAGGGCCTCCGGCGGTGACGATGGTGACCGCTTGAGCCAGGGGCTCTGTCGTCGGTCCCGAGAGGAACTCGTCACCGCTGTTGACGATGAACAGGTCGGTCGGCGTGATCGACAGGTTGAAGAAGTCCTGACTCGACTGCGGACCGACCGGCCCGAAATCCGTCCAGAAGTACGTGAGGACGTTGAATCCCGTCCCGTGGATGTCCTCGGTCGATCCACCCTCTTCGGCACCGTACTTGGGTGTGACCGAGGTCACGTCGGGAGTCGGGGCGTAGTCGAACTCGGACGCAGCAGCGACGACCTCAGTGCCCGGTGTGTAGTAGATGACCTCGTCCGGCTCGAATTCGATCGCGCCCGAGTAAGAGGGAAGGATCGTGTCCTCGGCCGAGGTACCGGCAGGAGTGGTCACCCGCACCTCGACTTGGCAGACCGAGCTGTTGCTCGGGAACGCGCACGCCGTTGCCCCGGTCTCAGCCGGGACGGTCGCGGTGATGTTGCTGTCGTTCACGTCGATCTGGCTCGTGGCCTCCACGCCGCCGAAGGTGACCCTCGTGGCGCCTGTGAAGCCTGAGCCGACGATGTCCACTGCGTACCCACCAGCGGCGTTACCCGCGGTCGGGCCGACGTAGTCGACCACCGGCGTGGTCCCGCCGGCATAACCGAGATAGTGGAAGACGCTGTTCGTGGGGTTGAGTGAGCTCGATCGTTCGGGGTCTGTCGTCACGACGGTCACGGGTGCGGTGCCTCCTGCCGGCAGCACCGTCCCCTGTGGGGCGTTGTAGGTCGGCGTGACGATCGAGATCGAGGTCGACGACCAGCTGACCACCGTCGCCGCCTGAGTCCCGACATAGACGCCACCAGCTGCTGTGCCGAAGTTGTTGCCTGTGATCGTCACGCTCGTGCCGCCCTGGTTCGTCCCTGAGGAGGGGGAGACAGTAGAGACGATCGGCGGGTTGCTCGAGTCCTGCACCATCGCACACGCCTGTTGCGCCAAGCCGGGGTCACCGTCGGGGTTGGTGATCTTCGGCGAGCCCAGCCCTGAGGCGAGGTCATACCCGGTCCCAGCCGGGAAGTCGGTCCCGTCGCCCACACCGAGGCTGTCGTTGTTGCCGACAGTGATGTCGTTGAAGGCGTGCGCGTAGTCAGACGTGCTGGAAGAAGCGACGTCGTACAGCAACGGGCTCACGAAACCCAACGTCGTCCCATCGCAAAACGACGAAGCATCCATGTCGGCTGTCATCGCAGCCCACAGGGGCGTCGACGACGACGTCCCACCGACCGTGCTCATCTCGCCGTCCCAGTACGACGTGATCCCGGTGAACTCGTCCGCCAGCGCCGTCACGTCGGGAACCATCCGGCACGGGGTGCCGGATGGCAACGTCGTGTCGACACCTGCCAGGTTGTAGGCCGTGCCCACGCCGCTCGGGTCGTCAGAGCACGGCTGCTCACCGGTCCCCGCACCGTTCGCGATCCCAGCCACTGTGGCCTCGGCCTGCCAGGACGGCTCGGCCCAGGTGTCGGAGATGCCGCCGCCACCTGCGCCCCAGTCGTTGCCGTCGTTCCAGACCTGCTCTGTGGGGGGCTCGGTGATGTCGGTGAAGGTGGTGCCACCGACCGAGGTGACGTAGGGCTGGGTGCCTGGGTCATCTGCCGAGAGCTCGTTGGCGACAGGCGTAGGCGCCTGGTTGGCACAGTCGTCGGAGCCGTCGTCGCCGGCGGCGGCGAAGACGGACTGACCCTGCGCCGCGGTCTCGGCGAATATCTCGCTCTCCACTTCCTGAGTCCCGGGGGAGCCCGACTGGAACGCCGACTCGCACAGGCCCCAGCTCGTGCTGACGACGCGGGCGTTGTCCGCGGTCGCGATGGCGTTGTAGGCGTCCAGCGAACCGAACGTCGTGTTCGGGCCTTCGTACACGTGTATCTCGGCGTCTGGCGCGATCGTCGACACGTCCTCGACGTCAAGTGCCGCCTCGCCAAAGCCCGGACCTGTACCGGCGCCCCCGTCGACCTCGGTGACCGAGACGTGGGTGCTGTTGGTCTCGCTCGTCCCGAAGTAGCACTTGTCGTAGGCGGCTATGTCGCTCATCAAGAAGGGCTCGAGCTCGAAGATGTCGACTGTCTGGCCCCCGCCGAGGTCACCGGTCGCGTAGAGCCCGTCCACGCCATAAGCGTGCGCGAGCTGATCAGCGGTCACGCCGCCGTAGTCCGCCTGCGCGTTGGCGCTGCCGCACGCCGACGGCGCTCCGGGAGAAGCTTTCGGGAGCGCTGACGCCTTTACGGCCCCACGCGCCACGCGGGGCGCCTTCTCGATGCCGCTCGACATGTGCACGAGGTCATCGAGCCCTACGACACCCGACACGCTGCGGGCGATCCCCGCAGGCAAGCGAGCCGCTGACGTCGTGCCCCAACCGGTGCGCCCATTGGAGAAACGAAAATCAGCCAACCCCGTCCGAAACGCCCTCTCGATGTTCGCGGCGTCCCCATGGAAGGTGACGAGGATCCTGTTCGACGACACGGCCGGGTGCAACCCGTCGGACCGAAGCACTCGTGTCACTGCGCTGACAGCTGATTCCGAGGCGCCGAAGCGGTTCGCGAACTCGCTCCTCGTCAGGTACTGGTGGAACTCCGGCGAGGTCCGGTCCGTCACCTCGGCTAGGAAGCGGGCGAGGCCCGTTTGATCTCGCGAGCGAAGGCCGAGCGCGCCGGAGATCTCCATCGACGTCCGGACGTTCCCGATCATGACGGTGTGCGCAGGCAAGCTCGGTCGAGCGGCGATCTCTGCGAGGCGGTTCCCGTAGGTGCTCGCGGAAGCCGCGAGCGCAGCGCTCGCTGGCAAGATGGCGAACAGCGGTAGGGCACCGGCTATTACTCGAGAGAGCTTCATGACAAGGGTGTCTAGCAACCGCCCGCAGAGCAGTCAACGCGTAGCGCGAGTCTCGCCGCTGTTCCTAGTCTTGCTCCATGCCGATACGCCGAGCAGAGCCCGCCGACGCCCATGTCGTCGCGAGCCTGATTCGCGAGCTGGCCGAGTACGAGCACCTTGCGCACGAGGTGGTCTGGGAAGAAGCGGGGCTGCAGGAGGCACTCTTCGGGGACGGCGCAGTGCCGAGCGTTCTGCTCGCCGAGACCGACGATGGTGAGGTGGCGGGGTTCGCGTTGTACTTCGAGAGTTTCTCGACGTTCCTTGGTACGTCGGGGCTGTGGCTCGAGGATCTCTTCGTGCGGCCGGATCATCGCGGCGCCGGGTACGGCCGAGCGTTGCTCGACGCGCTCCGGGGGCTGACGAGTGGGCGAGTCGAGTGGAACGTTCTCACTTGGAACACGGACGCAGCTGGCTTTTACGACTCTCTCGGTGCTCGACCGGTCGATGGCTGGGTCACCTATCGCTGGCTCCCGGGCCCTCACGGCGCGTGACGGTCGCCCGGCTGGCTCTGCTCCTAGTCGCAGTCGCGGGCGCCACGCTCAGACCGAGACGGATCCCCGCCTTTGCGGCGCCCGTCGCCTGCGTCGCCATTGCCGTTGTGTCGGGACTGGTCTCGTGGCACGAGACAGGACACGCCGTGAGCCCGCTCCTCGATCCGCTTGCCTTCTTGCTGACCGCCATCCCGCTCGCGGTGCTGCTCGACCGCCTCGGTTACTTCGAACAGCTTGCCGATAGCTTCGGGAACGGCCGTTGGCTGATCCCCGGGCTGTGGCTCCTAGGCACGGGGACGGTTGCGGTCTTGAATCTGGACGCAGCCGTCGTGCTGCTCACGCCGCTCTATTTCAGGATCGCGACGCGCCACGGGCTCCCTCGTCGGTTCGTCTGCTTCCAACCGGTAGTGCTCGCCTTGCTGGCGTCGTCCTTCTTGCCCGTGTCGAACCTCACCAACCTGATCGCGACCGCCAGGTTCGGGATCGGCCCGCTCGAGTGGTTCGAGCACCTCGGCGCCCCCGCTGTGGTCGCGTGCGCAGTCGGGTACTCGTGCTACCGGCCGGCGACCCGAACGGCGGGCGACCTGCCGGCTGCCGAGGAACCAGAGACCCCGCCTGACCGGAAGACCGCCCGCGACGGTCGCGTCCTCCTAGGTGGGTCGGTCGTGGTCGCGTTGGTCCTCGCCGGTTTCTTGGCGGGCCCTGCGATCGGCGTGCGGGCTTGGGAGGTGGCGCTTGGTGCAGACGTCATCCTTGTTGCCGCCTCGAGGAGCGTCCCGTTCCGATCCGTCCCATGGGAGACGGCGCTCGTGGCCGCCGGACTGGGCGTGCTGGCCACGGCCGCAGTCGAGGGCGTCGACCTGAGCGCGCTCCTCGGCGGCTCCGGCCCGCTTGCCATGATGCGGGCGGCTGCTGCGAGCGCGGGCGGTGCCAACGTCGTGAACAACCTGCCAGCGCTGCTCGTGGCGCTGCCTTCCGCCGCGGGCGCAGGTGGCAGGGCATCGTGTCAGCTGTGGCCAATCCTCCTGGGCGTCAACGCCGGCCCCGGCCTGCTCATCACGGGCTCACTCTCGACTCTCCTGTGGGTCGACTCGATGCGCCGCCTCGGAGCCCCAGTGAGAGCCGGGGTGTTCTTCCGCATGGGACTGCGAGTCGTGATGCCCGCAGCAGTCGCCGCGCTCGCAGTGCTCCTCGTGCTCGCTCCTCTCGTCGGGTGCGGGTGAGCCCGCCGCGCTTCGATAGCTTTTCGCCCATGGCAACAGAGCCGGCAAGCGATCACACCCACATCGTCGACAACGGGAAGGCGGAGCTCACCCTCGACGAGCTTGCGGGGATCCAGCCGGGAATGGCTCGCCTCATGGTCGAGGTCTCCGACCGGATGTGGAAGTGCTACCACGCAGGCAAGGCGCGCAACCGCCCGCTCGCCCGGTATCAGCTCTCCGAGGCGACCAAGATCATGAAGGGCGCGGTGATCGTCCGGCCGAAGTACACCGCCTCGATGCTGCGCTTCATCGACGAGGAGATGGCGAGCTTGCGAAGCGTCGTCGAGGCTGAGGACTGGGACCGTTTCGACGCCGTCTTCGAGACGGTCGTCGAGGCCACGAACAGGTACCACGAAGAGTTCGACAAAGGCTTCCTCGTCTGGACGGTTCCGCAGGACCCGCCGCGCGATCTCGACCTCACCCCTCGATCCTGAGCTCGCCTGCGAGCTCGTGGGTGGCGGGGTCAGCGCTCCAACCGACCAGCAGCCGGTAGCGGCCAGGGTGTAGCCGCCCGAGCCGCCGCCTCGATATCTCGATGACAGCGCCCACCGACCCGCCGGCGTCGAGCTCGTGCCGGGACGAACCGACATACTGAAGAGCCGGCTCGCCCTCGGCCCGGTCGACGGGAGCCACATATGCCTGAAGTGTGGCGGCGCCCTTGCGAGCGCCCTCGTTGGTGATGGTCGCCGAGACCCGAGCGCCAGTTTGGTGCCTCTCGACCGCCGGGTGCCCTAGACCGAAGCTCGTGTACCCGAGGCCGTGGCCGAACCAGTAGCGGGGCACGGTCCCGGTCGTCGCGTAGTGACGGTGACCGATGAGCAGACCCTCGCCGTAGCTCACCTTGCCGTCGGCGCCTGGGTAGTACGGGAACGCCGGGCAGTCTTCGATATGCACCGGCACCGTGTGCGACAGCCGCCCGCCCGGCTCCTTCGCGCCGAGCAGGACGTCAGCGACCGCGGTGCCGACGGCCTCGCCACCGAACCAGATCTGCAGTATCGCGGCGGGGAGAAGAGCCCAGTCCATGGTGACCGGCGAACCGGCGTTCACGAGCACGATCGTCCTCGGGTTGGCCTCGGAGACCGCGGCCACCAGGTCGTCCTGGCGTCCCGGCAGGTCCATCGCTTCGCGGTCGTGGCCCTCGGTCTCCCACTCAGGCGTCGTCCCGACCACGCACACGACGGCATCCGCCCGCTCGGCAAGGGCAACCGCCCGCGCGATCAACTCATCGGCTTCGGGCAGCGGGGGCCGGACCCCGATGAAGACGCCCGCCACGGGCGACCCGGGAGTCACCTCGTACTCGACGCGCACCTCGCAGCTCTCGCCGCTGATGAGGTCGACGAACCCGGTGGCTTCGGCGGAAGCAAACCCGAAGAAACGCTTCCCCCTCTCGACCGACCCCTCCACCACCAACTCGCCGTCGATGAGCAAGCGGGCCGTACCGGCTTGGGCGAGCGAGAACTCGTAGCTTCCCGTGTGCTCGGGAGTGAACTCGGAGGAGCACCGGACGGCGAACGCGCCGAAGCCGAGCTCGGGAACCTGTGGCAACGGTGGCCCGAGCCACAGCAACGGCGGGCGAGGGGTCCACTCGTCGTAGAGGACGGGTCCTTCGAAGCTCGCGCCGGGCGGTCCATCAGTTGCGAGAGCGAAGTACTCGAGGCGTGCGGGAACATCGAGGTCGGGTGTCTCGGCCCACGTCACGCAGCCGATCTCGTGGGCCACCTCGACGCCGAGGGGCGAGTAGGCCGCCCGCAATCCGTCGAGCACCGACACGATGTGCTCCGGGCTGACGCGTGCACTTCCGCCGCCCTGTGACGCAGTGATGGCGGCGTTGGGGCCGATCACGGCAAGCACCGCGCCGGAGGGCAGGTCGAGGGGCAGCGCCGCCCCGCCTGTGCCGGCGGGAACTTCGTTGCGAAGGAGAACGAAAGAGCGCGTGGCCAGCTCGCGGGATAGCTCCCGGCGCTCTGCCAACGTGCGGCGCGGTTCTCGGCCCGTCCGGCCCGAAGAGCCGAGGGCACCGGTGCGCTCAGCGAGCTGGATGACCCGCCGCGCTCTCTCGGTTATGACTGCCTCGGGGATCTCCCCAGCTGCAACGGCTTCCGCGAGCCGTTTGCCGTAGTGCATTGCCGGCCCGGGCATCTCGAGGTTGAGGCCGGCGAGCGCAGAGGGCACGGTGCTCTGTGTGCCGAACCAGTCCGACATCACCAAGCCGTCGAAGGACCATTCGTCCCGGAGCACCCCTTGCAGCAGCGGCTCGTGCTCGGCGGCGTACGTGCCGTTGATCCGGTTGTAGGAGGACATGACCGCCCAGGCGCCACCTTCGATGACCGCCTCCTCGAAGGGCACGAGGTAGAGCGTTCGCAGCACGTGGTCGTCCACTTCGGAGCTGATCGTGTGCCGCTCGAATTCCGAGTCGTTCGCGATGAAGTGCTTGATCGTCGCCGCGACACCCCGTGACTGCAGTGCCTTCACGTACGCGACGGCAAGGTCGGCCGTGAGGATCGGGTCCTCGGCATAGCACTCGAAGTGCCGGCCACCGAGCGGGTGCCGTTGCAGGTTGATCGTCGGGCCGAGAAGGACTCGCGCGCCCTTGTCGAAGCACTCGTCCGCGAGCGCGTCCGCGAGGTCAGCTGCCGCATCCGGGTCGAACGTAGCTCCGATCGCGGTACCGCAGGGGAACGAGATCGAGACGGTGCCGACGGTCCGCTCGCCCCTCACCCCGACCGGGCCGTCTGAGACCTGCACGGACTCGAGCCCGACTCGCTCGATCTCGTACGTGTGCCAGTAGTCGCGCCCCGCGAGAAGCCGGATCTTCTCATCCAGGTCGAGCTCGGCAAGGACCGCCTCGACGCGCGAGCCGATCATGACGACCGCCTCGCAACGAGTTCTTCCAGTGCAGAGTCGGGCACTTCGAGGTCCCCCTTGCCTGATCCGACCGAGAGATCGGGTTTGAACGTCCCGTGGAAGTCTGACCCGCCGGTCGCCGCCAGGCGATACCGCTTGGCGATCGCGAGGAGGCCGTGGCGCTCCTCGGTGCTGTAGCGCCCGTACCAGCACTCGAGACCTGCGAGCCCGGCCTCGGCGAGCTCGGAGATGGTGCGCTCGAGCTCCGCGGGCTCGAGCCCGAGTGAGAGCGGGTGGGCAAGTACGGCGAGCGCTCCCGAGCCGTGAGCTGCCGCGATCGTCGTGTCGGGTGAGATGAAGGCCTTCGGGATATATGCAGGCCCACCCTTGGCGAGCAGGTTGTCGAAGGCGTCCTGGTAGCTCTCGACGACTCCCTTCTTCACAAGAGCCGCCGCGAAGTGGGGCCGCCCGAGCGTGGAGCCGTCCGTCTCAGCCTCGACGTCCTCGAGCGTGAGCGCGATCCCGAGCTCGTTCAGTCGTTCGACGAGCCGAGCGTTGCGGTTGACCCGGTCGTCCCGCAGACGTTCGAGCTGCGACTGCAGTGGCCCCTCGCCGGGCTCTGCGAAGTAACAGAGCACGTGCATCGTCCCCGGCGAGAACTTGCAGGAGACCTCACAACCGGGGACGAACGTGATCCTTGCGTCCTCGGCAACCCGGCGGGCCTCGTCTATTCCCGAGAGGCCATCGTGGTCCGTGAGGGCTACCGCGCTGCACCCAGCTGCGACCGCGAGCTCCACGACCCGACCCGGGGGGTCGGATCCGTCCGAGCAAGTCGAGTGGGTGTGCAGATCGATCACCGGTTCTCCTTATCCGCCGCCGCCTCCGCCGCAGCGTACTGGGCGTATGTGATCGTGGCCCGATGTGGACACGCAAGGTGGCAGAATGGCCGCGTGAAGGAGGCGTGTGGGGTCTTCGGCGTCTATGCGCCGGGTGCCCATGTTGCCCAGCTCACATTCGACGGGTTGTTCGCATTGCAGCACCGCGGGCAGGAGTCCTGCGGCATGGCCGTGAGCGACGGCGACACCATCACGGTGGCAAAGGACATGGGGCTCGTCGCGGCCGTGTTCGACGAGCGCACCCTCTCGCCTCTGCAGGGAGACCTCGCCCTCGGGCACACCCGGTACTCGACGACGGGCTCGAGCACCTGGCACAACGCCCAGCCGGTCTACCGCTCTGTCGGTCCAGCGGGCTTCGCGCTCGGGCACAACGGCAACCTCACTAACACGGAGAAGCTCGCAGCGGAAGCGGGCATGCTCGGGGTGCTCACCTCGGACAGCGACCTCGTGGCCGAGCTGCTCGCGCGACATTTCGCGCCTGAGCCCGAGCTGGACGACGAGTCCGGGATCGTGGCGGATTACCCCGCCGAGCAGTTGCTCAGAGCGCTCGAAGACGTCCTGCCGCGGATCGAGGGGGCGTTCTCGTTCGGGTTGATCGATGCCGAGAATCTGATTGCGGTGCGGGATCCGCATGGGTTTCGACCGCTGTGCCTGGGAAGGCTCGACTACGAGGTGGAGGGCGAGCTGCGGACGGGGTGGATCATCGCCTCGGAGTCGCCGGCCCTCGACGTCTGCGGCGCCGAGTTCGTACGGGAGATCGAGCCGGGGGAGATGGTGGTGATCGATGCCTCAGGGCCGCGGTCGCTCTGGCCCTTCGGCGAGGCGCGGGACGCCCGGCTCTGCGTGTTCGAGTTCGTCTACTTCGCCCGGCCGGACACACGTCTGCGCAACCGCGAGGTGTACTCCGTGCGCCGGCGGATGGGGGAGCTGCTCGCCACCCAGCATCCGGTCGAGGCAGATCTCGTGATCGGCGTGCCGGACTCTGGTGTCACCGCCGCGGAGGGATACTCCGAGGTGAGCGGCGTGCCTTACGGTCAGGGTCTCGTGAAGAACCGGTACATCGGGCGGACGTTCATCGCTCCGACCCAAGAGGCGCGGGCACTCGGGGTGAGGCGCAAGCTCAATCCTCTCCGGGCCACGATCGCCGGCAAGCGTCTCATCGTCGTCGACGACTCGATCGTGCGAGGCACCACCACCCGCCAGCTCGTCAAGATGCTGCGGGACACCGGCGCGGCCGAGGTGCACCTGCGGATCTCGTCTCCGCCCTTCCAGTGGCCCTGCTACTACGGCATCGACACACCTGATCGCGACGAGCTGATCGCCGCCCGGATGTCGGTCGAGGAGGTAAACGCCCACATCGGCGCGGACTCTCTCGACTACCTCTCGCTCGCGAACCTCATGAGCGCGGTCGGGGCGGACGAGGAGGGCCAGGGATACTGCAGGGCTTGCCTCACGGGCCACTACCCGACCGAGGTGCCGATTTCCCTCTCGAACCTCACGGACTCGCCCACGGACTTGCCGACGGAATCTCCCACGAACTCGCCCACCGACGGTCTCGAGCTCGCGGGCACGACGAAGTAGCTCCTGAGCTGGTTGTTTGGATCCTTGGCTCCGCGCATGGCCTCCCCACGCAGTGGAGAGCGGGGGTCACCGCGCGAGGGTTTGAGGTATCCCCCGCTCTCCGCGTGGGAACCCCGTTCGGGGCACTCAGGATGTATCGGCATCTCGTCCGAACGACTTAAGCCATTGCCTCGACTGAAGTTGGCTCCTCTGTCAGCCCGGCCTTCCGCTGCCCGGCCCAACCTGGGCCGCGGAGTACGAACGAGAGGCGGTCTCGCCAGTTCGTCGAGCGAGCGACGTCCTTCAGCATCTCGACGTGCTCGTGCGTGGCGATTACAACGGGGTTGAACGTGTTCAGGTTCTTCGTGAGCCCGTAACGGACCTGCTCGTCCTCGGGTTCGAAAGTCCCGAAGAACCGGTCCCAGATGATGAGGATGCTGCCGTGGTTCTTGTCGAGGTAGCGACCGTTGCTCCCGTGGTGCACGCGGTGGTGAGAGGCCGTGTTGAGGGCGAGCTCGGCCGGGCCGAGGGAGTCCACTGTCTCGGTGTGGATCCAGAACTGGTAGAGGAGGTTCACGCCTCGAGCAGTGTTGATGAGGTCCGGCCGGATGCCGAAAAGCGCCAGGAGTGAATACGGGATGAACGCACCAAAGGCGTCCGCCACGGGTTGCCGCAGCGCTGTCGAGAGGTTGTAGCGCTCACTCGAGTGGTGGACCACGTGGATTGCCCAGAGCGCCCGGCACTCGTGCATCGAGCGGTGGTTCCAGTAGTAGATGAAGTCCCAGCCTGTGATCGCAGCCGCCAGCGCGAGCGGGCCCTTGCCGAGGTCCGGAATGAAGCGAGCGTTCCAGAGCCGCTTCATCGTCGTGCGATCCGCCCACGCCGTCGTGAGGGCGACACCGCCGGCCACTATCGCTGTAACGCCTCCGACTGACGCCACCCGCCGGGCGAGGGCCCCGATCTGCCGCCGCCGATCGGGAGTACTTGTAAGGCGTCGCCCGGTGGCTTCGGCGCCGGCCTCCTCGTCGGCTTCGGCGCCAGCCTCCTCGTCGGCCTCCTCCCCCGCGTGCCCTGCCGCGTCGATCTTCGCCAGCTGGTCCGCAAGTGTCGTGAGCGCGGCGGCACCGGCTGCGGTGACCAGGAGCACCTTGCCGTACTTCCCACGGCCGGGCGTGAGCGGTCTCAAGAGGCGCGGAACCGCAAGAGGCAGGATGAGGCTTCCCACGCCCATGGTGAGGCTGGCGATGGTGTCCTGCCGCTCGTACATGCCGGCCGAGATGTCGCGCCCATTTCTCTCGGTCAGCCCCTCCTCGGCCTTCTTGCGCATCCAGAGGTACTCGGCGCTCATGCTCCCGAAGTAAAAGGGGATGGCGACGACCGTCAGGTCCTTCATGCCAGAAGCCTAAGTGCCGCGGCGGGGGTCCGCGCCCGCACTCGCTCACTCAGCTGCCGAGCACCACCTCTGCCTCTGCGGATATGTCGGCGCGGAGTACGAGCTCGTCGGCAGGCAGTGGCTTGGAGATGAAGTAGCCCTGGGCGATGTCGCAGCCGATCTGCCCCAGCACCTCGAGAGTTGCCAAGTCCTCCACACCCTCGGCGACCACACGTAGACCGAGGGCGTGGCCGAGCTCGATCGTTGACCGGATGAGGTCGATCCCGCGCGCCTTGTCCTCGGAGAGCAGACCGCTCACGAACGTCCGGTCCAACTTGAGCTCGCCGACCGCGAGATCGCGCAGGTAGGCGAGAGAGGTGAAGCCGGCGCCGAAGTCATCGATCGAGACGATCACGCCGAGATCTCTCAGTTCCTCGATGACCGCTCTCGAGCGCTCGTAGTCAGTGATGATGCACGTCTCGGTGATCTCGATCACGAGTCGAGCCGGCGGAAGTTGGTGAGTCTCGAGCCGCTCGGAGATCGAGCCCATGAAGCCGGCATCGAGGAGGTTCGACGGCGAGACGTTGATCGCGAGGTCGATGTCGTGGCCGGCGGCGCGCCACTCCGCCCACTGGCGGAGAGCGTCGTCGAGCACGAGCGCCGTGAGGGAAGGCATGACGCCGGCTTCCTCGGCGACCGGCAGGAACTTGAGCGGCGCTAGCAGGCCGAGACGCGGGTGGGGCCAACGCAGTAGCGCCTCGACGCCCGAGAACTGGCCGGTGTGCAGGTCGAGCTGAGGCTGGTAGTGGAGGACGAACTGCCTCTCTTGCACCGCGAGGCGCAGTTCCTCGGCAAGACGCAAGAGGTTGCCGTCGTCGTCGAGGTCTTCGTTGTAGGTCTCTATCGAGCTCTGCTCGAGCTTGGCCCGGTACATGGCGATGTCGGCGCAACGAAGGACGCCGGCCGGGTCGCTCGCGTGCTGGGGTGCGATCGCTATCCCGATGCTCGCCCCGATGGTCGCACTCACGACGTCGAGGACGAATGGATGGGCGAATTCTGCCATGAGACGTTCGGCTACGCGCGTGGCGTACTCGGCGTCAGCGTTGAGGAGGACGACGGCGAACTCATCGCCGCCGAGGCGCACGAGGACGTCCGTTGACCGGAGCGTCGTCGTAAGCCGCGGTCCGAGCTGCCTCAGCAGCTTGTCTCCGGCCGCATGACCGAAGGAGTCGTTTATCGCCTTGAAATGGTCGAGGTCGAGGAAGAGGAAGGCGAGCTGCCGCGTCGGCAACAACGGATCGGCGAGGTCGGAGAAGAATGTGTTGAGCACGTGGAACAGGTACCTGCGGTTGCCGAGCCCTGTCAGCTCGTCAGTCATCGACTGCCGGTGCCGTTGCTCGGTGAGGAGCCTCAGGCCGCGGGCGGACAACGCCAACCTGAGGCCGACGAGCACGAGCGTCGCGGTTGCGAGCCCGATCGACACGCGAGACAACCCGTGCAAGGTGCCCGTGAAGAGGATGACGAGACCGGCCACGGCCGCGATGCCCGGTAGCAAGAAGCCCGCCGGCCTCTGCGGCGCAAGCGGATTAGCCGCCCGAGGCCGTACCCACACCGCCATGGACATGAGGAGGAACGAGCCGGGCCACGCCACGGTGTCGAAGAGCGTGCCGACATGGGACGACCCGATCGTGGAGGAGAACAAGTTGAAGGTGTCGCCGACGGTGTTCAAGGCGCAGGCGCCGGCGATGAGGAGCCAAGGAGTGCGGCGCCGGCCCGGGAGGACCGCCGTGCCGCCGACAACGAGCGCGAGCAACAGCAGGTCACCGATTGGATACGCCACGTTGACGGCGGCAGACAGTGTGTGCCCACCTGTTGAGTGGATGATGTTGTGGAATGCGAATGCCGCGCAAACTGCGGCCGCTCCGAGACCGGCGACTGCTCCATCGAGCCAACTCGGCGCCGTCAACCGCCGCAGCTCCCCGCGCATGAACAGCACGATCGCGATGTAGGCAAGCGGATAGAAGCCGAGGTAGAAAATGTCCGCCACCGATGGCGAGGACGGTTGCCTCCCGCCCAACGACTGGATGGTCAGCGCGATGTCGCCGCCGCACCACGAGGCGAGCGCGCACCCGAGGAACAGTGGCATCCGGGGGTGAGCCTTGCCCACGAGAGCTTTCGAAAGGCAAAGCGCCGCGACGACGAACTCAAATCCGTCGACTCCCCATCCTCCGCTGATGGACGTGACGCCCGCGTAGGCGGGGTGAATCAACAGCGCGACTATGTACGCGAGCAGGAGCGTCGCGAGGATCGCGTAGGCGGTCCACAGGTGGCGCGTGGACAGCGGCGTGGTGGACGCGCCGGGAGTCTGCGCGAGTGCGGTGCTCGACACCAGTCAGCCTTGTTCCAAGAGGCGGCTGTTAGCCCGTATTCCTGTAGCCCAACAGATGTGCAACACCATGACCACTCGCTTCAGGGGGGCTTCACAGACTGTACCCCGTGAACAGGTACTTCATTGCCCGCTCGTCGCGCAAATGAAGAGCCGAGGGTCAGGCAACTGGTGGAATACACGTCTGCGACAGCCGCGGTACATTGCGCCGTTTGCCTGACGGAATTCCTGCTTCCGAACGTTTGGGATTTCGAGTCGATCCGCGATGGTCATGTCGTGCTGCTCGGGGTGCTGTTCGAGTGTCCTGCGGGCCACGAGGGCGCTTACGACTCCGAAGACGTGCTGGCTCGCGAGCGCTGAGCATGCGGTCAGCCGAAAGGCACGTAGAGGGCACGGTCGACCGCTCAGCCGAAAGATGGGCTTGGCGTGTCCGCCCTACCAGGGCCTTTCAGTGGTCGGGACCGGCATCGATCCGGTGACCTCGCGCTTTTCAGGCGTAATCCGGGGTCAATTCCGAACGGACGTTCGTCCTGCTCAGCCGACGTTCTCCCTGTTCAGAGTCACTTTCTCTATGTTGTTCGGTGTTGCCCTGTCGCGCCCAGTATCGCCGAATTCGCGTCTTTTCGCGTCCTCGCGCGTCTTTTCCGCGTCCTTCTGGACCGCGCTTTGCGACCGGTACGGACCGCTTGGCGTTCGCCGGCGGTGCCATCGGCCCGCGTCGAGATCGTCCTTACTAGCACGAGCCGACGACAGAGCAGTGTGCTCGCTCAGGCGCGATCATGGTGACATGGCTACGGAGCTTCTCGACTTGATCACATCGGACCCGGCCGTGCTGCACGGCCAGGCGGTGATCCGTGGCACCCGCGTTCCGGTGACCGTCGTGCTGGATTGCTTGGCGGAAGGCATGAGCGAGGATGCGTTGCGCAAGGAGTACCCGACCTTGCCCCAAGGAGTGGTCCATGCCGCGCTCGCCTACGCAGCGGCGCTCGCTCGTGACGAGATCATGCCGCTCGACCCGACCCAAGGGTGAAGGTCAAGCTCGACGAAAACCTCCCGGCGAGCGCTGGTCAGGTCCTCACGGAGATCGGCCATGACGTCGAGACGGTGATCGGTGAAGGCCTCGCTGGTCGCGACGACCCGGCAGTTCTTGCGGCTGCCAGCTCAGAGGATCGAGTGCTCGTCACCCTCGATCGCGGATTCGGGGACGTGCGCTCTTATCCGCCCGGATCGCATGGTGGGATCGTTGTCCTGCGCCCCGACAGTCAGGCAGTGTCGTCGGTGCTCTCAACGCTGTCCTCGCTGACGACGCATCACGACCTCGAAGAGTTCCGAGGTTGCATTGTCATTGTTCGCGGCCATCTCGTCAGGGTGCGCCGCCCGTCGTAGGAGAGACGCGAGCCGGCAGCGTTTTAGGGAAGTCGGCTAATCGCTCGTCATCAGGTGGCTGCTGGAAATCAGGCTGAGTGTCTCCGAGTAGTTTGCTGAAGAAGTGGTCTCCCTCCGAATTCGCAGGTACGCCGGGTGGGTCGGCCTCGCGGCCGTAGCGATATTGGGGGGAGCCTGCGGCACCACATCGGTCGCCCCGACAACGACGACCGTGCCGAAGGCCACGACTACGACAGCAGCGACGACTACCACCGCAGCGACGACTACCACCACGACGACGCTCCCAACAGGCCCGTGTGCAGGAAACTTGTCGAATTGCTCGATCCGCTTCACCAGCGCTGTCCTCAATGCCGGCGGACTTGCGGCCAGCGTCAGCGGGACCTTGACGAACGGCGACAAGACCGCGAATAGCTACATCGTCAGCGTTGGCGACCAGAACAACGCCAACGCGCTCGGCGACGGCACGGGCAACTTCCAGCTGAATAACGTCCAACCAGGGCAAACCGTGCCGTTCACTCTTACCCTCACCTACACGAATCCCGTCACCGCGGCGCCGCAGCCGTGGGTCCTTAACGTCGATGAGGCAGCCCAGTAACGCTTACCTCGCACGCCCGCGTCGGAACTCGAAGGCGGCTAGTACTGCGCCAGACAATGTTTGCGCTGCTTGAAGTGGGTGGCGAGCCAGCCTCTGACCTCGTCTTGGCGACATGATGGAGGTGTGCCATTCACATGTGAGGCCTGCGGACGCGGGCTCGCCTTGCCTGACAGCGTCTGGCCCGATCAAATTCCCCCGGTTGGCGGCGTGCTGCGGTGCCCGCATTGCGACGACGAGCGCCCTTTCATCCGGCCGCCCCTGCTGATCGTCATCGGCACCCCCGGTATCGGCAAGTCCACGCTCTGTGCTCGGCTCGCAGGAACAATCCGCGGCGCGATTCTTCTCGACACTGACATCCTCGGTGCAGACCTCATCAGCGCATCGAACGATGACTACCCTGCCTTTTGGCGGACCTGGATGCGGCTCGCTCACGAACTCGCCCAGAACGACGTCGTAGTCGTGTACTTCGCTGTCATGCTGCCTGAACAGATACTCGCGAACGCAGACCTCCTCAGCTACTTCGACTCGGTGCATTTCTTGTGCTTGACCTGCCCACCTGACGTGCTGCTCGCACGCCGCACCGGCCGCGACCCTCGGCGAGGCGCTGCACGCATCGACTGGTGTGTCGAATTCAACAGCACCCTGGTGGCAGCCGCGAGCGAGATACCGACGGCCACAGTCATAGATGCCGCTCGCACGGCGGACGAGGTCGAACATGACGTTCGCCACTGGATCGAGGCCCAGCTACACCGCCGCGGGTCCTCAGGAAGGACCCAACTGCGTAATTGAGCAGATAGGTGAATGGAAGCGAGCCCCGTGACGCCCAACGTGAGTCGGGCCAGGCTTGGACATTGCTCACACGGCGCAGGTAACCGGTCGCGGCACTACTTGTTATCAGCTATCGGCCAGCCAGGACGATCAGCCAAACGGCAAAGTTCGGCGATGAGTTGCCACATGATCATGGTCGGCCACGGCCCAGCTTTCAGCCCCTCTGGCAGGACAGTCGGATCATGCTCGGCTTCTTTGAAGAGATCGTCAAGAGTTTCGACAGCCTCTTCCCAACCAGGCGCCGGTCCGACTCTTTCAATGATCCGTTGCTGCAACTCGGGCAATGAGTCCAGGGGACGAGCTCGATTCGGATTCGGGTAACCGCCGATGAGTGGATCGAGCGCGCCTTCACCCAGGGCCTCGGCGACGGAGGTGATTACGCATTCGGCGATGTCCAACATCGGCTCGAGCGTTTCCCACAGCTTGCCAGTCATCTGACTCTTTGGGTCCTCCTCGATCCGCAGGAGGTTCACAGCTACTGGAGTTCGACGCAGTAGCTGAGACGCCGCCGACCGCATCCGCGATTCTTCCGATGAGAGCAGCCCATAGGGAACCTTGAGGGCGTCGAAGATATACAGGAGAGGTTCTTCCACAGCTGATTTCTACTCGGCGCCGGGGACGCGTCCCTCGGCAATGACGCCTCATGTCGGGTTGTCGACCGTATGCTTGTGATGAGCCCACGAGGTTCCGTGGAACTCCTTGTTGGCGAGCCGTGCGTCATCCGGTGAGCCGCCTAAGCGCAGCATTCGCGCTGATCTTTCTTTCGTCACGCGAGCGGCCCTCCCCTGAGGATCGGGTCGTGATTCGTGCTATTACGATCGCTTTGGCGTGACCAACCCATTCTCCGGTAGAGCTGTGGATAAAACGGTGGATCATCCGGTCGGGCTTGACTTCTTTGAAACCAAGAAGCATTGACATGTATCGAGCCGTCGGAAGGCCGATGCCGGCGACTGCTTGCAAGATGTCAAAGAATTCATAAAGCCTTGCAGGAGTTACATCCGCGGCGACATCGAACCCCTGCCATCGAAGGGCGTGCGCCGCCTCGAATACGACTTCGGCTTTGAGTCGCTTGGATTTACCCCGTCCCGAAATATGCATCGTGAAATGTGCGGTAGCCCAGGACGCGGGTCCGTTAGCTGCGATATCTCTGATGAGTGCCCCAAGAGACGGATCGTTCGTTCCGCGTACGCGGCCTTGGCGCCAAAGGGCCATCTTCGGTCCGAGACCTCGGCCGTACGTGGTGTCGTATGCATAGCGTGAGGAGAAGACGGCATCAATGAGGGCGCTCTCGATGTCGCCGGGGTAGCCGCCCGGAAACTTGGGCCAAGTAGCTCGACGACCGAGTTTCGCTCGCACGCTCGCAACCACAGCCGCCGTATGTGTCTCTACCTGCGACTGAGCCATTGTCTGAGCGTACGACGGCGACTCGAGAAGCGCTCGATGGCCTCGCCGGGGTTGCTACCCCGATCGTTATTGTTGAAGGTCGACGCTTCCTCGGCGGTCGGCCTGGAGCGGAAGCCACGAGCTTCTAGCTCAGCGGCCCAGTGGAGCGCGGCACCTCACTCAGCGTTTGCTCGGGAGAGGGTCGAGACGGCACTTCGATCCGGTTGAGCCGAGTAGGCAATGCGAAGAACGCCGTCCAAATCTTTGGCGATCTGCTCGTCCAACTCGGGGAACAGGTGGCCGTACCGATCAAGGGTCATGTTGATGGTCGAGTGACCCATGCGCCGCTGGATCGCCTTCGGGTGAGCGCCCTGGGCGATCGCCAGCGCGACCGCCGTGTGGCGAAGGTCGTGAAAGCGGAGGTCAGGGACTCCGACGGCCGCTCGGGCGGCCTGCCAGTGCCGCTTGTTGAAGATCGAACCACCGATCGCGTTACCGCGCTGGTTGGTGAAGACCAGTCCATCCTGTCCCGGCTGGGAGCGCTCCGCGAGCTGCTCCTGCAGGCGTTCGGTGAGGAAGCGCGAGATGGTGATCGATCGCACACCGGCCCGCGTCTTCGGTCGCTGTCGAACCCATCGCTTCTCTCGTCCGGTCGTCGGGTCGCCGGCGATGAACACGAGCTGTTCGGTGACAGCGATGCTGCGATGCAACAGGTTGACCCCGGAGCGTCGAAGGCCGACCAATTCGCTCCAGCGCATGCCCGTCTCCAGCGCGGTGTAGACGAACGTCCGGTACCAGGGGCCGATGGCCTCGGCGAGTGCGACGGCCTGCTCGGGAAGGAGGAAATGCATCTCGTTCAGCTCCACGTGCGGCGGCTGGACGCTGTTGCAAGCGTTCTTGGCAATGACTCCCTTCTCCACTGCTACTTGGAGGGTCCGGCGCAGCAGTCGGTACTTTCGATGGACCGAAGAAGCGGCCATGTCGCCCGCGAGAAGCTCGGCGAGCCACGCCTGGATTGCGAGCGGCTCGAGCTGGATCAGTGGCGTCTGACCGAAGCGTCGAAGGATGTGCTCGAACTCCCGCTCGTAGAGGCAGACCGTCGTCGGACGGAGATGGACGACGGTGGACATGTACTTCGCGACCCAGTCGGCAAGGAGCATCCGTCCGAGCTCGGGAGCAATCCATTCGCGATGACGCGCGGCGTGACCGATCTCCTCGACGTAGGCGCGCGCCTCGCCCTTCGTGTTGCACACTTTGCTTCGCGGGCGCCCCAATGGGTCCCGGTAGCGGACCTTCCAGCGTCCGCTCGGAAGTCGCTTTGGCTCGGCCATCGGCCTCTCCTCCCATGAACCACGGCGCGAAACGCCGGGGGAGTGATCTGAACGAGAGGGTCCGTTGGACCGAGGCTCACACGAGGGTGCCAGCTGCCACCAGTTTGCCCCGAAACCTCGCTGAGGCGGGTCACGCCGCGTCTTTCGCGTCTTTTGCGCGTCCTGCCCTGTTTCGAGCACTTGGACGAACGACAAAATTAGACGCGAAATACCTGGTAGATGGCTATTTCCTGTGTGGTCGGGACCGGCATCGATCCGGTGACCTCGCGCTTTTCAGGCGCGCGCTCTACCAACTGAGCTACCCGACCTAGTGGTCGCCCGAGAGCGTACCGCGTCATGAGAAAGGCGCTCGTCAGCTGGGCACCTGACGACGAATGGGCGGACCTGACGGGATTTGAACCCGCGACCTCCGGCTTGACAGGCCGGCGTGCACTCCAGGCTGCACCACAGGTCCCAGTCGTCGAGCACCTTCCGGCACCCGGCTCGCAGAGCCTACTGGCTGAAGGGTGGGTCGGCAGACAGGTGGGCGGGACGGTGGACGGTCACTTGCATCGTGCGGACCCGGCTGGTGCTGCGGACGCGGCCGAGATCGTGCGCTGCTCGCTTCACGCGAGAATGTACCCGTGGCTGCCTCACGTGCCCCGTCCTCCGCGCCAGTCGCCTCCGGGCAGGCGCAACGAGGCCCGACTAGGGCTGGAGCGTTCGGAGCCATAGCGCTGCTTCCGGTGATCCTTGTCGGTCTCTACGTCGAGGTGCTCGCTTCGGTCGCCGACTCCCTCGACGACATTCACGCGAAGACTCATCATGCGACCGGACCTGTCTGGCTGGGAATGTTTGCACTGCTCGGAGTAGCAGGGCCGGCTGTCTCAGCAATAGCGGCCTGGCACTCGAAGATGGAGCACAAGAGCACGTGGGAGGCCACGCTGAGAGCCGAGATGGCGTTTCTTCTCATCGGCATCCCGGCCGCTCTGTTCCTGATAATCGCTTGACCGGGGAGGATCGGTTGGGTCACCCGAGCAATACCGACGGCTTGAAGCCAATCCGGCTCGCTGTCCCCGGAGAGCTCCGTGCAGGGTCACTCGTTCTCCGGTCATGGGACACCGACGATGTCGATGATTTCGAGCGCGCGATCTTGGAGAGTCTCGATCACCTCCGGCCCTTCATGCCGTGGGTCGCGCTCGAACCGGTCTCTTTCGACGACCGCGTGATACGTATCGAGCGATGGGCCCGCGAAGCCAAGCAGGGCACCGACTGGACCGTTGGGGTATTCGTGGACGGGGCTGTGGCCGGGAGCGCGGGGCTCCACCAGCGCCGCGAGCCGGGCCTGCTCGAGATCGGCTACTGGGTGCACCGGTCGTTCACCGGCCGTGGCGTCGCCACGCTCGCGTCCTATCTGCTGACCGAGTTCGCGTTTCAGAACGAGCGCACCGATGCAGTCGAGATCTGGCACGACCGGGCAAATCACCGAAGTGGTGGGGTTCCTCGCCGGTTGGGCTTCGAGCTGATCGAGGAACGACCGGCCGATCCCGACGCGAGAGCCCCGGGTGACGAGGGCATCGACTGCAGGTGGCGGATCACGCGTGCGAAGTGGCCCTTGCGACGCCCGCCTATCGACGACGTCCTGCTCAGGAGTTAGCCGAAGTCACCGGCCAGGCAAGCGTCCGCGTTCTCTAGACCGGCAAGAGACTGCAGCTGAATGATGCAGTGCCTTGCCACTCCGGCCGAGAGCCACACCGGGGCGGCCGCCTCCCGCGCAACTGTCCAGACCGCGGCACCGTGCTGGAACTGCGGCAACCTGCCGGTCGCCTCGGAGAACAGGAGCAGGGCCCACGCGGGTGCGCGTCCTTCCGGGACGTCCACGACGACGTCGACCTGCCACGAGTGCAGCGATGACCTCAGCGCCTGTACCTCCGACCTTGTTGGCATCGGCGGCGCGTTGATCCCCCACGAGTCGTTTGTCAAAAGCGCGTAGCTCCCGCGCAACGGGTCGACGTGCTGGGAGTGCTTCCCGTCGGCGCCGGGGATGAGCGCCCGCCCGCCGACGAGGGCAAAACTTAACCCGTCATACGCCTGCCAGTACATCGCGTCCGGCGCAGCGGACGAAGCGTAGGGATAGGTGAGGATCGAGGTCTGCGGTGGAAGTGTCCGAGCGGTGGTGCGGAACCACGCCGGCACCTGCTCCGAGAGCATCGTGAGCGGGAACGTGTAGTTCTCGGCGACCGGGAGCCCTACGACCGCGACGATCGCCAACATGATGACGCTCGAACCGGCCGTGAGCGCGCGGGGATGAAGACGTAGCCGGCTGACCGGTGGTGTCAGCACCGTGACCCAGCTGTCGAGGGCTAGGGCGAACAGCAAGATGGCGCAGGCGGCGGTCATGAACGCGAAGCGTTGCGGTCCGATCTTGTCGATTAGTGGCCAGGAGTTGATGTAGCGCCAGGGCAGCCACCAGTGCACGGAATTCGCCGAGATCGGGGTGAGAAACGCACCGAGCGAGCACAACCAGCTCACCCCCCCGCTCACGAGAAGCGGCAAGGCGATGCGCCGCCGGAGGATCACGAACACCGGTAGCGACGCAGCGAGGAAGGCGAGGAGCCAGATGCCGAGGTAAGCACCGGAGGGCCCCGCGGGCCCGTAGTAGCCGCCGATCTCGGTGAAGACCGACGCCGAGTGAACGCCGTTCCCAGGTTTGACGATCGCCGAGAGCTGGTTGCCGAGGTTGTTGATCGCCGGCCAGGGCGATCCGATCACATGGCGAGGGCCTTTCGTGAGGTACCAGAGCGGGTAGGCGAGCACCACGAAGGCGAGACCGACGGCAACGCCAAGACCGGTGAGGATCCGCTTGCGCTCGGCCCATGCTGCCTTCGGTGCCATCGCCAAGGCGCACGCAAGTCCGACCGTTGCCACAATCGTCGTGATCAACAGAGGCTCGGTGCCTGTGAAGAACTGCGCGACGACAAGCACCCCGAGCAACGGGCCGATCGTCACCGGTTTGAGCCGCTTGCCCGCGGCGAGCTCGTAAACGCAGAGAAAGAACAGCGGAGGGAAGTACATCCACGTGAAGTTGAGATGCCCGTACACCTCGGACCCGACGATGTGCGGCGAGAAAGCCCAGAAGACCGCCGCTGCGGCTCTCGGCAGCCACCGCGTCGTGAGGCGCACTGTGGCGAGGTACATCGCCCAGCCCGAGAGGATCGGTGCGATCGTCTCGGCGACGTTGAACGATGCGGTCGCGCCGAACAGCCACGTGATCGGCGACAGTAGAAATGACGGCAGGAGGTACGAGGTGCTCTCGAGCAGGTTCGCACCGCCTTGTCCTGAGATCATCCGGTTGGTGAAGAGAGGATTGTGAGCGTGAGTGATCGCGTACGGCACCCACGCCATGAACCAGACCGCCTGCCCCGGGTCCCCGCACTGGCACAAGAGGGTGCTCGTAGGGCTTCCCGTCACCCAGACACGCGCGAACATCCAGACCGACAGAACGCCCAATATGCCGAGAACAGCTAGGTGACCCGCGACGCGGTGGGAGAACTGTCGCGGGCGCGCCGTCTCGGCGTTCTCCTGATCTGCTGCCTCAGCCTGTTCATCGTCGGGCTCGACAACACGATCGTCAACGTCGCGCTCCCGTCGATTGGAAAGCAGCTTCACGCGCAGGTATCCGGACTGCAGTGGACCGTAGATGCGTACACGCTCGTACTTGCGAGCCTGCTCATGCTCGCCGGTTCGACGGCAGATCGGATCGGTCGTCGCAAGGTCTTCCAGATCGGTCTCGTGGTGTTCACTCTCGGATCCCTCGCGTGCAGTCTCGCACCCACCCTGACCTGGCTCGTGATCTTCCGGATGGTGCAGGCCGTCGGGGGGTCCATGCTCAATCCTGTCGCCATGTCGATCATCCGGAACACCTTCGACGATCCTCGCGAGCGGGCGCAGGCGATCGGTGTATGGGGAGCTGTCGTCGGAGTCAGCATGGCGCTCGGCCCCGTCCTCGGCGGCGTGCTCGTGCAAGGGATCGGGTGGCGCTCGATCTTCTGGGTCAACATCCCGGTCGGTGTTGCCGCCGTGATTCTGACCGCTGCATTCGTGCGCGAGTCGAGGGCGCCGAAAGCCCGCGGGCTCGATCCCGTCGGCCAGCTCATCGTGATCGTGCTGCTCGCAACGCTCACGTACGGGATCATTGAGGGACCTCGGCGCGGCTGGGGATCGCCACTCATCGCGACGCTGTTCGCCGTCTCTGCGGCGAGCCTCGTGGCTCTCATCGCGTACGAGGGAAGGAGGCGGGAGCCGTTGATCGAGGTGCGCTTCTTCAAGAGCGCTCCGTTCTCCGGCGCAACTCTCATCGCTGTCGCCTCATTCGTCGGATTCAGTGGCTTCTTGTTCCTCAACACGTTGTACCTACAGGAGGTGCGGCACCTGTCGGCCCTGCACGCCGGTCTCGACACGCTCCCGATGGCCGGTATGACGATCCTCATGTCGCCGATCTCGGGCCGCATCGTCGGCCGGGCGGGCCCGAGGCCGTCTCTCTGCGTCGGAGGCATTGGCATCGCCGCCGGCAGTTTCCTCCTAACGGGTCTCACACCGGTGACGTCCTTCTCGCGCCTTTTCGTAGCGTACGTGATCTTTGGCATCGGCTTCGGTGTCGTGAACGCCCCCATCACGAACACAGCAGTATCCGGGATGCCTGCGAGCCAGGCTGGCGTCGCGAGCGCCGTCGCGTCGACGAGCCGGCAGGTCGGAGGGTCGCTCGGGGTCGCCCTCGTGGGCGCGCTCGCTGCCAGCGGGCTCGTCGACGGCACGGTCTCTGGTGGGTTCCCGCAGGCGACCCACGCAGGATGGTGGTTGATCACGTCGTGCGGCGTCTTCGTGTTGCTCCTCGGCATCATCACGACGTCGCGTTTGGCGCGTGGCACGGCGGTGAGGACCGCGCAGAGGTTCGGCACCGACGAAGCGCCAGCGTTGGTATCGGAAGCCGCTACGACCGCTTGAGCCGAGTGAGGGCCTCTTCTTTCATGGCGGGGTAGTCCATCTTGCCGTTGGCGTGGCGCGCGACGGACTGGACGCGCACTACGGCCTTCGGCGCCTTGTACGAAGCCAGGTGTGACTTGCAGTGGGCGATGAGCGCCGGCTCGTCGAAGGCCGAATCCGGATCCAACTCCACGAGCGCCACGACCGCCTCGCCGAAGCGCTCGTCGGGCACACCCACAACCGATGCATCGTGCACGCCCAGCGCGTGCTTCAGGACCTCCTCGACCTCTTCGGGGAACACCTTCTCCCCGGCCGTGTTGATGCAGCCCGAGCCGCGGCCGAGGAGCGTGATCGTGCCGTCCAGGTCGACCGTCGCCCAGTCGCCGGCGATGACGTAGCGACGCCCGGCGATGGTGACGAACGTCGAGGCCGTCTTCTCGGGGTCGCCGTAGTAGCCGAGAGGTAGGTGGCCGCCTACTGCGAGGCGCCCTGATGTGCCCGAGCCGGGCACGACGTCCTCACCGTTGTCATCGACGACTCTCACGTTGTCACCGAGCTTGAACCGGGCGGTCGCTGCCTCGTCAGGGCTCGTCGTGACCGCAGTTCCGAGCGAGCCTGACTCCGAGCTGCCGAGGCCGTCGACGACGCGGGCGCCCGTCGCATGGCGGATCAAGCGCTCCTTGCTGTCTCGCGACAGCATCGCTCCCGACGACATGATGAGCCGGACGTGCCCGAGATCCCAACGACCGGGATGGGCGTCGAGCTCCGCGAGGATCGGCTTGGCGAAAGGGTCGCCCACGATGCACACACCCTTGGCCTGCCGGTCGACAACCGTGTCGAGGAGCTCGACAGCGTCGAAGTGAGGCTTGGTCAAGGTGACGACCGAGCCCGCAGCCGAGAGCGCTGCCATCGCGAACCAGCATGCAGTGCCGTGCATGAGGGGCGGGCCCGGGAGCACGCGGGGACCTGGTTTGTTGATCCGGCCGAGGTATTCGTCGAGATCGGCCTCCTCGGGCGGCATGCGGCCGTACTGGCGCTCGATCATCAGGAAGAAGTCGTGCTGGGGCCACATGACCCCTTTGGGCATGCCGGTCGTCCCGCCCGTGTAGAGCAGGTTCAGGTCGTCTCCGGAGCGCCCCCAGGGCGCCCTCGTCCTGTGGTCGGCCGCGGCGGACCCAGCCGCGTCGTGGTACGCGATCGCCCAGTCAGGGCAGTCATCGCCCGGCTCGGACACGCGGATCCATGCCCTGATGGCTGGGAGTGTCTTACGCAGTCGGTCACAGGTGTCGGTGAACTCGGCGTCGAACACGACAGCAACGGTGTCGGAGTCTGTCCAGAGGTACTCGAGCTCCTCGTCGCCGTAGCGGAAGTTAGTGTTGACTGGCACGAGGGACGCCTTGAAAGCCGCCAGCATCGACTCGAGGTACTCGGGACGGTTGCGGCAGTACTGAGCGACCTTGTCCTGTCGCTGCAGGCCGGACTCGAGCAGGACAGCTGCGATCCCGTCGGCACGACGGTCGAGATCGTGCCAGGTGAGCGTCGTCGAGCCGTGCAAAAGGGCGGGAGAGTCGCCGAAGCGGTCAGCGATCTGCTCCCAGACGTCTGCGTAGTTCCATTGAGCCGGCATCAGGTGCAACACGGTAGAGCAGATGAGCCGACCGGTCGGCTGGCCTCAGGAGTACCTGACGATCTCTTGCGGGGGCGGCGCGTCGGCGGCAGTGCGAACGGCGTCGATCAGACCCGCGATGAGCTGGTCGGCCACGGCCGCGTGGCCCGGCGAGAGCATGAGGTGGAGGCCGCGCGGGCTCGTGAGTTTGTTGAGATACCAACCGCTGCGCTCCATCGTCTCGGCAACCGCGTAGAGGTCGAGAGTCTCCGACTGGAGAGCCAGCACCGGGCCGATCGGGTCACCCACGAGCTCGATCCCATCGATCTCGGCGACGGCCGACCGAACCTTCGACACGACTTCCATCAACCCCGCCACGATCTCGGTGTAACCCTCGATCCCGAGGTAGTTGATGACGGCCCAGCTGCACGCGACGGGAGATGCCGGTCGCGCGCCTGCGATCGCTGCGGAGCCGTAGATCCCTGCTCCCCATTGGTCGAACAAGAAACCCTGCAGCTCGAACCAGTCGTCGGCCCTGTGCAGCACGAGCGAGGCGCCCTTCGGGACGTAGCCGTACTTGTGCACGTCGGCCGAGATGGTGGTGACGCCCGGCACCCGGAAGTCGAACTTCGGCACGTCGTGGCCGAGCCGCTCGAGGAAGGGGAGCACGAACGCGCCGATGCACGCGTCCACGTGGCACCCCACGCCGGCTTGCTCCGCAATATCGGCGATCTCCGCCACCGGGTCCATCACGCCGTACGGATAACAGAAGGCTGACGCGACCACGACCGCGGTCCGCGCCGTAATTGCCTCTCGAACGGCGCTCGCGTCCGCCCGCCACTGCGCGTCGAGCGGCACACGCACGAGATCGAGGCCGAAGTAGTGCGCCGCTTTCGCATAAGCGGGATGGGCCGACGCCGGAACGATGATCTCGGGTCGCTCGATCCCGCGCCGCCGAGCCCGCTCGCGGTGGGCGAGCATCGCCATGAGGATCGATTCGGTACCGCCGGACGTCATGGCTCCGGCCGGCTGCTCTCCTGCCGGGCGAGAGAGAAGGGAGGCGACCGAGTCGACCACCTCGTGTTCCATCTGAGCCAGCTCCGGGAACCGGAACGGGTTCAGGGCGTTGCCGAATAGGTACCGGGCGTTGACTGTCTCGATCAGCTCTTCTACGTCGGGCCGACCGGATGGGTAGACGAGGCCGAAAAGCTTCGCTCCATGGATGTCCGGCTCGAGGGCCTGCCTCTCGCTCAGCTGCGCGAGGAGTGCGCCTCGATCGCTTCCGGTCTCGCGCATCGGCCTCAATACCAGCCGTAATCCCTCTCGTGCTTCCAGGCGGCGGCGGGCGTGCTATAGCGGCCCACGATGTAGCGCTCGCCCGCGGCGCACTGGTACCAGCCCGCAGCCTGAGTCTTGCTGCCGTCCCAGTAGTCGTCCCAGGTGACGCCTTCGTTGACGATGAGTGACTGCGACATCTGGTACCAGCCGTACTGCCCGGCGCCGACTGCGTGCCAGTCGTAGGTGCTCTCGTAGCAGACGATCTTCGCGATGTCGCCCCTGTAGGACTTGTTCGACCAAAAGCTCGCGGGAATGCCCTTGCTGCCGCTGGTCGCACCCTTGATCCGCTCCCAGACGATCTTCGGTGCTGACTTGACAGCGTCGTCGTTGCAGGTCGTCCAGTGGCTGTTCGCCTCGGGCCGCGTCGATGCGAGTGCCGGGGTCACGCCAGCGAGCGAGGTGGCGACGGCAAGCGCTGGCGTGAGGGCGAGGAGCGACCCCAAGGCACGGCGACATGGTTGAAGCATTGGTTGGGTTGGCCTCCACACGGCAGTGCCCAGGTTGATCGCCACAAGCCGACACATGCCTGGCCAGGCGATAACGGACCATTTGCCGAAGTCCGACGAGTCCTGCTCGTCTCGGATTCTGAGGTGGCAGCTCTCGGTGCCACGAAGGGTCCATCCTTGACGAGCGACACGTGACAAGTCAACTGGAGCTCATGACGGACCGGTTACAAGATCGATAGCCGTCGTATGCTTTGGCAGCCGATGCCGCCGGCAAGGGAAGGGGGCAAGGTGGCAGATGGGACCGCGGTTGACGCGTGCTGGGAATCCCCCGCACGCTGGGCGTTCTTTCACGCCCTTGGTGTCCTCGATCCCGGTCCCGACCCCGGTCTCGACGCCATAGCCGACCTCGCAGCGCGGGCCACTCATGAACCGGTCGGCGTCTTCATCCGCGATGGAAGCTTGTGGCTCTTGGTAGCAGGATCACGGTCCGTCGCCGAGCAGTCTCCAGACTCGCCGCCCGAGCCTGACGCAGTCGAGTCGCACTCTGCCCCTGTCGTCCTCCACGGTCTCGTCGTAGGCGAGCTTCGCGGCAACGATCCCGACGGCGAGGTGCTGGCACACGCAGCAGCCGCCGTGGCGGAACTGCTCTCCGCCCGATTGGAGCGGCTGCGGATCGATTCGGAGGGCCGCCCGATCGGAGTGATGGTCCTCGACGATTCCAGTTCGATCGTGTGGGTCAGCCGTGAATTCGAGGAATTGCTCGGTCATTCGACGCTCTCGCTGCTCGGCTCGTCCGTTCTCGATCTCGTCCCACCGGAGATGGTCGAGGTATCCGCATCCCTGCTCGAGACAGTCCGGTCCAGCCCCGGACGAGCGCTGTACTTCCCTGTGAGGCTGAACCTCGGGACGGGCGAGACGCGCCTGTTCGAGCTGCAACCCGACAATCGCCTGCATGATCCGGAGATCGGGGCTCTCACGTTCGTGATCCGTGCGGCTCACGACCCCTCAGACGAGCACTCTGTGCTGGGTGACCAGATCTGGGTGCTCAACACGCTTGCCAACGGAGCACCACTCGAGGAAGTCCTCGAGGGCGTGATGGGGCTGATCGAGCAGAGAGACCCCGACTCGCACGCTTGCCTGATGCGTGCAGACCGGAAGCACCAGAGCCTGTCACCGCTCGTCGCTCCTCACCTGGAAGCCGGCGTGGCGAGTGCCCTGCGGGGCCTTCCCATCGGGCCCACGTCACCCGCCGGCGGAGCGACAGCCCACTTCGGCGTCGCCCGCTTCACGAGCGATCTCGTGGAGAACGTCTCGTGGGGGGAGATTCGAGCTCCTCTCATCGAGGCCGGGTACCGAGCGTGCTGGTCGGTGCCGGTCAACTCGATGGCGGGCTCCGGTTCTCATGGCACGCTCGACCTGTATCGCCGGATCCCGGGCGATCCGTCAGAAGCCCAGATCAGGGTGATAGCGGTCGCTGCGCGACTTGCCGCACTTGCGCTCGACCAGGAGGAGCAGACTCGCGGCCTCCGCTTCCGCGCGAGCCACGATCCACTTACGCAGCTGCCGAACAGGGCGCACTTCGCCGAGCGACTGCTCGCTCACGGAGACGGCAGTCTCGGCGTGCTGTTCGTGGATCTTGATCGGTTCAAGCTCGTGAACGATGCGCTCGGTCACGACTTCGGCGACGAGTTGCTTCGCGCCGTGTCCGCGCGTCTCGTCGAGCACGTGCAGGAGCCGGCGGTGGTCGCGCGTTTCGGGGGCGACGAGTTCACCGTCCTCCTGCCTGACGTCCGGAATCTCGGCGAGCTCGTCGACGCGGGTCACGCCTTGCTCGACGTCATCTCCGAGCCATATGAGATCCGTGGCCAGACGGTCGCGATAGGAGCGAGCGCTGGTGCCACCTTTGCCGAGGCTCGCCCGGAGGACCCGCACGCACTCGTGCGCAACGCGGACGCGGCGCTGTGCCACGCGAAGGAGCGCGGCCGCGGGAGAGTCGAGGCGTTCGACGACCGACTCCTCAACGTGATCGAAGAGCGCGTGTCGGTCGAGAGGGACCTGCGGCAGGCGCTCGACTCCGGACAGCTGTGGGCCGAGTTCCAGCCGGAAGTACGGATCGCAGATCTTGTCGTGAGTGGGGTTGAAGCGTTGGCCCGCTGTTGCTCGTCTGGCGGCATGCCCATCTCGCCCGAGACGTTCATCCCCGTCGCAGAAGAGGCAGGGCTGATCTCGCAGGTGTTCGAAGTCATGTTGACCCAGGCTTGCGAAGTTGCCATGCAATGGAACGAGGGCCGCGCTCATCGGATCGTCGTCTGGGTGAACCTCTCGCCCTCACAGCTCGGATCGCGGGACCTCGTCGACCAGATCCGCAAGGTGATCGACCTCACGGGAGCCGACGCTGAGACGCTCGGGTTCGAGGTGACCGAGCGAGGGATCCTGCCTGACCCCATCGAGGCAGCCCATCGCCTCGGAGACCTCGCCAAACTCGGCTCGCGTCTCGCTGTCGACGACTTCGGCACGGGGTACTCGTCGCTCGGGTATCTGCGGGAGTTGCCGGTGGACACGGTGAAGCTCGATCAGAGTTTCGTCGTGCGTGCGGCTCACCACACCCGGAGCCGGGCAATCGTGCGTGCGGTCGTCGATCTCGCGAAGGCCATGGGCCTCACGTGTGTGGCCGAAGGCGTCGAGACCCAGGCGCAACTCGACGTCGTTGCTGAGCTCGGGTGCAAGATCGTGCAGGGATACGTATTCTCGCGGCCCCAGCGGGCAGATGACCTGACGGCGTGGGGCGCGAGCCACCAGGGTGCGAACGGGAGGCGGTCATGACGGAGGAATCGACCGACGAGCTGCTGTCGAGCGAGGACGAGCGCCGAATCGGGATCGCGCTGTTCAACTCGGCCTGGGAGCTGATGGATCGGCAAGACCGCAGTGTCGAGGACGACGATCGCATGCTCCACATGGTTCACGCTTCCCGCCACCACTGGGGCCAGGTCGGATCGCCCGAGCACTTCGCACGCGGAGAATGGCAGTGCTCTCGGGCATATGCCCTGCTCGGTCGGCCCGAGCCCTGCCTCTACCATGCCGAACGAGTGCTCGACATCTGCGTCGCGAACGGGATCGCCGACTGGGACCTGGCATTCGCTTACGAGGCCCTCGCTCGCGGATGTGCAATCGCAGGCGACACCGAAGGCGCTCGTGCGATGACCGAGAAGGCCCTCGAGGCAGTCGAGAGCATCGCTGAAGATGAGGACCGCCAACTCGTCCTTGCGGACCTCGAGACCATCCCGGGCCAGGCCCGATTCTGGTAGCTCAGACGGGCCGTGCCGTACGCGGTTGCCCCGAGCTCGTCGCCCGGCAGAACTACCGTTAGGGCGGTGCTAGGACGTACCAGCTCGCTCAGGGCTCTTCGCTGGACAATCGTCACTTTGGCCGTTGTCCTGAGCGTCGTCCTGCTTCTCCGGGGGGACGTGATCATCGGTGGATTGATCGGTGCTTCTGCGGTGCTGCGGATCACCTACTTGCTCTCGAGCTCCCGTGCACGCGGGCGGTACAGGGGCGCTGGCGACACCGGCAGGGCAGGGCGCGACTACACAGGCGCCCCGGGGCCTGTTCGCCCACTTCTCCGGGGACTTGCCCCTCAGGCTTTCGAGGTGGCTGCGGGCTTGATCGGCGTGAGCGCGGCGGAGCTGCACAGGGACTTCCGGCAGGGCCGCTCGATTGCGGAGGCCGCCACCGCCAAGAATGTTTCCGTCGACGCCGTCGTGGCGGCAGTCGTCAACGACGCCGCTCTCGCACTCGATCGTGCTGTCGCGCAGGGCACGACGTCCTCGGAGATCGCTGGGCGCGCGAAGGACAGGCTGCCGATGTGGGCTGCGCGCCTCGTCTACGGGACGAGGGGCGAGTTCCAGTCGGCAAGAGGGCGCCGCTGAAGACATCAGTTGCGGGCTGTCCGGGCGCGATGCTCTTAGGGCTCAACCCGGCGAGAGGAGACTTCGGATGACAGAGAGTGGACGAGTCACGGGCAAGGATTGGCATCGCAGCAGCTGGTTTCCGTGGGCTCATCCGCGCAGCCACCACCATCCCGCTCTGCAGGAAGCGCACGACGAGCGCACCGTGGGCGAGAGAGTGGCAGACAGGGTCGCGAGCTTCGGTGGGTCGTGGCCCTTCATCTTCCTGTTCCTCGGGCTCATGGCGTTCTGGATCGTGTTCAACACGGTCGTGCTGCACGAGGTCTTGCACCACCGGGCCTTCGACCCATATCCGTACATCGCGCTCAACCTCGTGCTGTCGGCACTCGCCGGTCTGCAGGCTCCGATAATCATGATGAGCCAGAACCGCGCGGCTACCCGGGACGAGATGCTCGCCAGTCACCACTACCAAGAGACGAAGAAGATCGACGAGCTGCTCCAGTCGAATACCGATCTCACGACGAAGGTGCACGAGCTCACTCAGCAGATCCATCGATTCACTGAGAGACTGGCGCCCGACGGCGAGTAGAGCGTGCGAAAAGTACCGCAGCTGACTGTCTACTTCTGGACCATCAAGGTCCTGACGACCGCCATGGGCGAGGCGACTTCGGACTACCTCGTCCATCGGTTCCCTCCGGCCCTGGCGGTTGCGCTCGGAGGGATCGCGCTAGCTATCTCGCTCGTCTTGCAGTTCGCGGCGCACCGCTACGTTCCTTGGATCTATTGGCTCGCGGTTGTGATGGTCGCAGTCTTTGGCACCATGTCCGCCGACGTCCTGCACGTGCAGTTCGGAATCCCCTATTTCGTGTCGACGGCGTTCTTCGCCGTAGTGCTGGCTGTCGTCTTCGTCGCGTGGAACGCAGTCGAGAGGACGTTGTCGATCCACAGCATCTACACGCCACGCCGGGAAGCCTTCTACTGGGCGGCTGTGCTGGCGGCCTTTGCGCTCGGGACGGCAGCCGGCGACTTGACCGCGACGACTCTTCACCTCGGTTACTTCTGGTCCGGGGTGATGTTCGCCGGCCTCTTCGCTCTCCCGGCTCTCGCCTACTGGCTCTTGCGCCTGAACGCTATTCTTGCCTTCTGGATCGCGTACGTCCTGACTCGCCCTGTCGGCGCATCGTTCGCAGACTGGGCGGACAAGCCCCGCCCCCTCGGCCTCAACTTCGGGAACGGGCCGGTAAGCCTCGTGCTCACCGTCGTGATCGTTGCTCTGGTTGCGTATCTCTCCGTGACACACAGCGACGTCGACAGCGGGGACGTCGATGCGCAGAGCGGGGCTGTCCGGAGCTAGGCCGAGCTGCTCAGCGGCTCCGCCGCCGCCTGGTTCTCCCCGGCGCTTAAGCGCTGCCAGTGCGCCGATAACTGCCCATCGCGTTGTGCGATGACGGAATGGGCCGCGGATCGCGGTCCCAGTCGACGTCTGCTAGACGGCCAATGATCTGAAGCGAATGCTATTGATCGGGTACTCTAAATAGAGTATTCTGGAATCGTGCCACGACAGGCCCGATCGAACGCCCTCGCGCTGGCCGTACTCGTCACGCTCTACGAGAAGCCGATGCATCCCTACGAGGTGGCGCAGACCCTGCGGGCGCGTGCCAAGCACGAGAGCGTTCGTCTCAATTACGGCTCCCTGTACGCGGTCGTCGAAGCCTTGGAGAAGCGCGGCCTGATCGAGGCGCTCGAGACGGTGCGCGAGGGCAAGCGGCCCGAGCGGACGATCTACCAGATCACCGACGCGGGGGCCCGCGAGATGATCGACTGGATGACCGAGATCATCGGCCAGCCCACCAAGGAGTACCCCCAGTTCATGGCTGGTCTCTCGTTTCTTGCCGCCTTGACGCCGGATGACGCACTCGTGGCGCTGCGGGCGCGGGCCGACGCACTCGGGCTCCAGCTGGCTCAGATTCGCGGCGGCCTTCGCGCCGCGACTGATATGGGCTTGCCCCGGCTCTTTGGTCTCGAGGCCGAGTACGAGGAGCAGCAGATTCAAGCCGAGCTCCACTTCGTCAACGCTCTCATCAAGGAAATTGCCTCCGGGGACCTCGACGGCCTCGAGATGTGGAAGTCGTTTCACGCTGAGGGACTTATTCCCTTGGAGGGGGTGGTCTTCTCGTTCGACCCGAAGTGACGAACCGGGGCCGCGTGTTGAGCCACGCGACCCCGGAACCGTCAAACCACGAGATCGATCCGCGAAGGACCAACGCTCGGGCAGCACCTGCAGCGTAGGCGACCTCCGTCGATTGAGCCCTGGAACCACACCCACTCAAATGGAACGGAGTGCGCCCATGCCCGCCCTCATCGAGGCCGAACGCCTCAGCAAGCGATTCGGGAAAGTGCAGGCTCTGAACGAGCTGAACCTCACCCTCCCGTTCGGACAAGTGGTGGCAATCCTCGGCCCGAACGGTGCCGGCAAGACCACCTTCATTCGTACTGTGGCGACCCTGCTGCGCCCTGGCGCCGGCTCACTGCGCGTGGCTGGTCGCGACGTCATTCACGATTCCATGGCCATTCGTCGGCTTATCGGCTTGGCCGGCCAGTCGGCCGCCGTCGAGGTGATGATGACAGGTCGGGAGAACCTGAACATGGTGGCTCGCCTTTACGGACAGAGCTCACGGAAGGCACGCATCAGCACCGCGGCGGTGCTCGAACAGGTCGGCCTCACGGACGCTGCCAACCGCCAAGTGCGCACCTACTCGGGCGGCATGCGTCGCCGGCTCGATCTCGGGGCCAGCCTTGTGGGCATGCCCCGTCTGCTCCTCCTCGACGAGCCAACCACCGGGTTGGATCCGGGGAGCCGTATCGAGCTGTGGGATGCCATTCGGGACTTGGGTAGTACGGGTACCGACATCCTGCTCACGACGCAGTACCTCGATGAAGCCGATCAACTGGCGGCCTACGTCGTCATCATCGACAAAGGCCGAGTGATCGCGGAGGGAACACCAGGCGAGCTCAAGACCCGCGCCGGGTCCGACATGATCGAGCTTCACACCCGCGATCTCGGGAGCCTCGCGCAAGCCACCAGCGTGCTCTCGCAGCTCGGTACCGGCGAGCCCTCTATGGAGCCAGCCACCCATCGCTGTTCGGTCGCTGCGCCAGGCGGTGCGCAGCTGCTGCCTGTCGTAGTCCGCGCCCTCGACGAGGCCAACGTCACCGTCGAGGACATAACACTGCGTCGACCCACTCTCGACGAGGTCTTCTTGACCCTCACCGGGCACGCAACGACGAGATCAGAAAAGGAGGAGGTCGCGTGAGCATCGACACCGCCGCTCGTACCCCGGCGGCCCCGGAGCCACCTGCTGAAAATACCGGTGCCCGATTCCTCGTGGCATCGTCGCAAATTTCGGCCCGGACAGTGAAGAAATTCGTCCGATCGCCCCAGTTGATCGTTGCCGGCACAGCACAAGGGGCTTTGTTCCTGCTGATCTTCCGCTACGTCTTCGGCGGCGCCGTCGCGCACACCGGGTTGCTGCCCTACGTGGACTTCCTCGTACCGGGATTCGTGGTGACGAGTGTCCTGTTCCAGGGAATGGGCGCGGCAACCGGCATCGCCGAGGATCTGCAAGGTGGGCTGTTCGACCGTCTGCGTAGCCTGCCCATCCGCCTCCTCTCGATCATCAGCGGGCGAGTGAGCGCAGACACAGCGCTCGTGACGTGGGGCCTGGGCGTCACAACCCTCATCGGGTTCCTCGTAGGCTTCCGGATCCACGATGGCGTAGTCGCAGCCTTAGCAGCGTTCGGACTGTGCGTCCTTTATGGATTCGTCTTCTGCTGGCTCTTCCTCGCGCTGGGACTGCTTGCCGGCAGCCCGCAAGCGGCGCAAAGCTTGTCGTTCCTCGTCTTCCCGCTCACGTTCGTCTCGAGCGCCTACGTACCGGTCGCGACCATGCCCAGCTGGATGCAGGTCTTCGCCAACCACCAGCCGCTGACCTACATGTCCAACACGGTCCGCGTTCTCACCGGCGGGCACGCGAGCTCGCTGTTGCTCGGCCACTCGCTCGGCGCCTACCTGTTGCCGTCCCTTGTCTGGTCGGTCGGGATCCTGCTGGTCTTCGCACCGCTCACCGTCTGGAAGCTCCGCCGCTCGTAGGTCAGTGGCGAGTCGCGGCGCTAGCCCTCGAGGGCGAGCCCTTTCGGTGCGGCTTCGCTCTCGGCCGACATCTGGTGCCGGCTCACCATTGTGGATGCCGCGTCGGCGTCGCGGATCTTCAGGCTGGCGAGCGACGCGAGGATGGCGAAGCCTGCGGCGGTGAGGAAGGCGGCATGGTAAGCGCCCAGATTGGCCATGGGCCGGTGGTCGACGAGATGGACCGCTCCGACCGCCACCACCACCGAGCTGAACGCTGCGACCCCGATGGCGCCACCGAGCTGTCGCACGGCGTTGAACATCGTGGAGGCTCGGCCGGTGGCCGCCGGGGAGATGGTGGCGAAGGAGGCCGCCTGGATGGGGACGAAGACCTGGCCCAGGGCGAGGCCCATCCCGAAGAGCAGGAGCCGCGGCACCCACAGGCTGGTGTGTGCCCCCACCAGGGCAAGCTGAGCGACGAACACGGCGATGCCGAGGTTCCCGATGGCGGCGTGGCGCCGGGGTCCGAGGCGCCGGTAGATGACCCGGGACGCGAGCTGCGCTCCCACCATCACCCCGAGCGCCTCGGGGAAGGTGCTGAGGCCCGCCTGGAGGGCGGACATGCCCCGGCCGTCTTGGTAGAAGAGGGTGATGACGTAGAGCACTCCGATCAGGGCCCCTGTGGTGAGAAGGATTGCCCCGGTGCCAACCCGGAAGAGCGCGTTGCCCAGCAGGCGAAAGTCAATGAGCGGTTCGGGGGCGCGCAGCTCGTACCGGACCAGCCAACCAAGCAGGAGGGCGCCGGCTGCGATGGTCCCGAGAACATCGGTGGCGACCCAAGAGGTGCTCGGTCCCTCGGAGACCCCGTACATGAGCAGGCCGAGACCGCCACCTGCGAGCAGGAAACCCGGCAGGTCGAAGCGTCCGGGGTTCGCCTCCGGCACCGACTCGAGGAAGAAGGCCCCGAAGACGATCGCAGCGAACCCGATGGGGAGGTTGACGTAAAAGACCCAGCGCCACGAGAGGTCGGACACGAGCAGGCCGCCGAGCACCGGACCGAGGGCGGGGGCGAGGGCAGTCGGGGTAGTGAGGATGCTCGCGGCACGCACTCGCTCAGCGGGTGGGAAGACCCGGTAGAGCATTGCCATTCCCACGGGGGCGAGCATGCCGCCACCGACACCTTGGAGGATCCGGAACAGCACCAGTTCGGTCATGTTCTGTGCGAGCCCGCAGAGCGCCGATGCGAGCGTGAAGATCACAATGGCGGTGAGCAGGACACGCTTGCCGCCGAGCCGGTCACCCAGCCACCCTGATGCTGGGATGAACACTGCAAGGCTGACGAGGAACGAGATCGAGACGGCACTGACAGCAGTGGGGGCGACGTGAAATGTCCGCCCGATGGTGGGCAGGGCCACGTTCACGATGGTGGTGTCCATGATCGACATGAACATGGCGGCGACGAAGACAACCCCGACGGCGACCTTCTGACTGATTCGGGGTGTCTCGGGGGACATCAGGTTCCCACGATAAGGGTGACGTGGAGACGACCCTGCCACGGCGAACCCGTCTGAGGCGCAGCCTCAGGATCCGACCCGCATTAGCCGATACATATAGCAGTGAATCAGAAGAGCCATCCGGCCGTCGAGATCGACGCGTTGCTCGAGCGTACGCGTCTCGCGTCGACTCCCGAGGAGTGCGAGGCGTGCTTGCCGCAGATCAAGGAGGCGCTCGAGTCGGTCACAGCTCCTCTCGACCGAGCCCGGCTGCTCATCTGCCGGGCCCGAGTGCGATCATTCCAGTCGCTCGACAGCGGGGCCTGCGAGGACGCCTCGGCGGCGATGACTCTCTTCGAGACAGCCGGCGACGTTGAGCTCGCCGTCGACGCGGCCAGTCTTGGTGCCGCCCACGCCTCTCGGCTCGGCAACGTCTCGCTTGCCTCCGAACTAGTGACAAAGAGCATCCTTGGCCTCGACTCGGTCAAAGATGACCGTCTCCGCATGGAGATCACCAACCGGCTCGGGATCTTCTGCTACTACTACCTGGACTACGACCGGGCTGTTGAGCAGTTCGAGTACTCGCTCGCTGCCGCCGAGCGCATAGGTGACGGTGAGAGGGTCTGCCGCGAGTTGTACAACATCGCTGACGCGTTGCTCCTTGCCTCCCAGCAGCAAGGGATGTCCGACTTGGGCATCGACACCGACCGTCTTGAACGCGCCGAAGCGGTCGCACGGCGATTGCTCCTCGAGGAGTCGGCGGTGGCGAGTCCTCGGCTCGGCAATTACCGGCTGCTCGCGGAGGTCCTGTGCGAGATGGGCCGAGCAGAAGATGCGCTGCAGGTGCTGGGCGAGTTCCGAGGCGCGGCGGACGCGACCACGACCGCAACTCCGTGCGCCGACCTCGCATGGGTCGAGGCCCGATGTCTCCGCCTGGCAGGCCGGGTGGAGGAAGCCCTCGTTGCCGCCCGCCGCGATGTGCAGATCATCCAGGCGAGCGCAGACGAGCACGACTTGATGTTTGCGCTCGATGAGTTGGCCGCGTGCGAGGAGGCTGCCGGCGATCTTGCGGGCGCGCTAACGAGCGCCCGAGAAGCCAAGAGACACATGTGGCAGATACACCAGCGCCAGACAGGTCAGCTCGTGCAGCAGGTTTGGGCAAGCGTCGAGATCGAGCGCGCCCACAGGGACTTGCAAACTCAGGCGGCGGCAGCGACGCGGTCGGCTGAGGAGGACGCCCTCACGGGCATGGGCAACCGTCGGCTGCTCGAACGCTTCCTCCACGAAGAGGCGGGGCGGCACGACGAAGTGGCCTGCGTCATCGCCGACATCGATTCCTTCAAGGAAATCAACGACGAGTTCGGCCACGACATTGGCGATGCGGTGCTACAGCAGATCGGCCACCTCTTCTCGAGCAAGACACGACACGGGCAGCTGGCCATCCGCTACGGCGGGGATGAGTTCGTGGTTGCGTTGCCGGGCGTCGGGCTGGCTGCTGCTGCGGGATTCGCCGAGCGGTTGCGGCTCGCCGTCTCCGGCTTCGACTGGGCGACCGTCGCGCCGGAAATCCACGTAACCGTGAGTCTCGGGGTTGCCTGCGGTCCGGCGAAGGGCTGGCAGGCTGCGCTCACCGCGGCGGACGGGCGGCTTCTCGTCGCCAAGCGCCAGGGCAGGAATGCGGTCGTCGCAGCAACGTCTGACTCCATGGTCGCTTGAAGGGCAACCCGGGCGCATTAGAGCGATCGTTGCAACAGCTGGTAGCGGCCTGCGGCCAACGTTTACACCGGATCAACAATCCGGCTCACGATCCACGCGCGCTTGCCAACCTGCCGGACTGAGGTGAATCCGTACTGCTCGAAGAGCTCGACGGTCGCGCTGAACAGGAACCGGCCCGGCGCCTCGCGGCCTGCGGTCACATCGGAGATGGCCTCGACCAGGCCGCCGCCGGCATGGGCGATCTGGTCGAGCGCTCCTTCCAACGCCGCCCGCGCGATGCCCTGGCCCCGATGTCGCTTGTCGACGTAGAAGCAGGTGATCCGCCAGTCCGGAAGCGGCGGTGCGTCCTTGGCGTACTCGCGCAAGTGCTTGATGCCCGGGAGTTCCTCGGGGCTTCCGTACTGGCACCAGCCCTGTGCGGCGCCGTCCTCGTCGATGACGAGGGCGGCGTGAGCACGACCCGTCCGCACCCGGTCCTCCTTGACCGCGCGATAGCTGATTCCCTTCTGGCCGCACTCCGGGTGGTAACCGATGCACCAGCACCCGCCGAAGATCCCGTTGTTGCGCTCGACGAGCTCTGCGAAGGCATCCCAGGTGGAGGCGTCGAGGGGTCGGATCATGTACGACATCATCGAGTCCTTTCCCACGGGACTGCTCGGCCCATCAGGCCGCATTCATGTCGGTGGTCGGTAGTCCCGGCGAGCTGCTGAGCACGCGGCCCAAGTGGACCTCAAAGTAGTTCTGTTCACGACGTCTCGGCTGCTCGGACGCCTGCCATCATGAGCCCGACGGCCTCGCGGGTCGTCGAACGCGGGTCGGCCGAACCGATGATCTTGCCCTCGTACATCACCAGGATCCGGTCAGAGATCGACATCACCTCGTCGAGGTCCTCCGAGATGATCAGCACGGCCGTGCCGGCGTCGCGCTGCTCTACGAGGCGCTGGTGGATGTACTGGGCGGACCCGACGTCGATGCCCCGCGTCGGCTGGGCTACGAGCAGAGCTTGCGGGCGCCCGGAGAGCTCGCGGGCCATGATGAGCTTCTGGATGTTGCCGCCCGAGAGGTTCCGGGCGGGCGTGTCGAGGCTCGGCGTCTTGACGGCGAAGTCGTCGACCAGCTCCTGGCAGTGGCGCCGGATCGCCCGGGCGCGCAGGAAGCCGAGCCGTGCGAAGGCCGGGTCGTGGTTGTCAACGAGCAGGAGGTTCTCGGCGACCGTGAAATCGGGCACGATCCCGTCTCGCATGCGCTCTTCCGGGACATAGGCAAGCCCGGCGGAGCGCACGGTTGCCGCCGAGGCGCCCGCCACCTCTCTGCCGCCGAGGAGGATGGATCCACTGGCGTGAGGACGGATGCCCGCCACGGCCTCGGCGAACTCTCGTTGGCCGTTGCCCGACACGCCGGCGATACCGACGATCTCGCCGGCGTCGACCTCGAGGTCGAGCCCTCGCACCGCTTCCTGGCCGCGGTCCCCCATCACCCTGAGGTCCGTCACGACGAGGCGTCTCTCGCCGGCGGCGGCCATGCCAGGTCGAACGTCAGGGGCCAGGTCGTGCCCCACCATCATCTCGACGAGCCGGTCTCGGGAGGCGTCCGCCCGTGAGACGGTACCGACCCGCCTGCCGGCTCGAAGAACCGTGATGCGGTCGGAAAGCTCCAGCACCTCGTTCACCTTGTGGGAGATGAAGACGAGCCCACGCCCGCCCGCGGCGAGCTGGCGGAGGACCTGGAAGAGGTCGTCGACCTCGTGGGGGGTGAGGACCGCGGTGGGCTCGTCGAGGACGAGCAGGTCGACGTCGCGGTAGAGCGCCTTCAGGATCTCGACCCGCTGGCGCTCCCCAACCGAGAGCTGCCAGATGAGCGCCCGCGGGTCCACTTCGAGACCGTGCCTCTTGCCCAGCTCCTCGAGTCGCAGCGCCACCTTGTCCAGGTCCGTGAGCGGACCCCGGGAGGACTTAAGGCCGAGAGCGACGTTCTCGGCCACCGTGAGGGTGTTCACGAGCATGAAGTGCTGGTGGATCATTCCGATACCGTGGCGAATCGCGTACGCGGGCGACGAGATGTTCACCCTGTCGCCCTTGATGCGGATCTCGCCGGAATCGGGACGGTAGAGGCCATAGAGGACGCGCATGAGCGTGCTCTTGCCGGCTCCGTTTTCCCCGAACAGCGTGTGCACCTCTCCGGCGCGCACGTCGAAGTCCACGCCGTCGTTGGCGAGCACGCCGGGAAAGCGCTTCGTGATGCCGCTCATCCGGAGGAGGAGTCGAGCCTCCCCCGGATCAGCCGTCGCTCTGTTCGCAGGGCTGGTGGCTACCACGTTGGCCTCGTTACCCTGTCACGCTCGGATCACTGCGGAACCGTGAGGGTCCCGTTGGTGATCTCCGTGATGAGCTTCTGCGCCTCGGTCTTCACAAATGTGGGCAGCGGGAAACCGGGGTTGAAGACGATCTTCTCGCCGGCGTTGCCGAGCCCGATGACGTAAGTGGCGTTGCCCAGCTTGCCCCCACGGATCTCCGTGATCATCTGAGTCAGGACGGGCGTCCAGTTGTACACCTGCGCCGACACGACTTCGGTCGGTGCGAGGGTGGCCTGGCTCCACTGCGTGCTGAACCACGGGATGTGATCGGCCGACGCGACGCCGATAGCTCCGACAACCGACTGCGAGCTGCCCGTGAGGACATCGGCACCGTCGGACACGAAGGTCTTGGCGGCAGTGTCCATCAGGCTGTCGTCGCTGAACGACCCTGTGTAGACGGGGTTGGCCGTGATCGTGGGGTCGTACGCCTTCGCTCCGGCGACAAAGCCGTCGACGTACAGCTTGGCGTCGCCGGTCTCGATTGGCCCGATGATTCCGAGCACGTGTGACTTGCTGAGCATGGCTGCCATGTAGCCCTGCACGTAGCCGCCCTCGTTCGAGCTCGCCTCATAGGCGAACACATTCTGCATTCCGAACGTCGAGCCGGCCGTGCCCCAGGCGAAGGACACCTTGGGGAACTGAGGGGCCAGCGCCTCGATCGTCGAGCCGTACTGAGACCCGTGGGCGATTACGAGGTTGTAGCCGTCGACGGCGTACTGTCGGATGACGTTGGCGGCGTCGGAGACCACGTACTCGTTGGCCGACACCGAGATCTGCAGGTTCTCGGACTTCTTCAGGCCCTCGAGGGCGTTGTACATCGACTCCGTGAAAGCCAGGTCATTCGTGGCACTCGGGGCGACGAGGGCGACCTTGAAGACCTTTGGCCCGGACGAGGAAGGGGACGAAGTCGTCGTGCTGCTTGAGTTGCTGTTGCCGCAGGCCGCCGAGGCCAGCGTCAAACCGAGCGCAACAAGCAGCACAGCGACCTTCTTGGTCAGATGTGCATGCATTGTGTTCTCCTTTCGGTTGTCTCTATTTGGTTGGATCCGAGCTGCGTTTCTCCAAGTTGCGGCCGTCTTAGGGCCAAACCTCGAGTCGGGAGGATGCTGGCGTGTCAAGGGATCAAGCTCCTCTCTCGTAGGGCTTGCCCAGGGCGGCCGGCTGGCGGAAGCGGCGGGCCACGAGCAACAGGACGAGGATCGTGACCACGGCGGGCGCCGTGGCGGCGAGGTCAGACGCGCTGAGCGGGATGATGCCGAGCGACTTCCACGAGAGGACGACGGCGATCACCAGTCCGTAGAGGACGGAGCCCCCCATGACGCCCGCAGGGCGCCAGGCGCCGAAGTAGACGAGCGCGACGGCGATGAAGCCCTCGCTCTGGGTGAGGTTCTCCATGAAGATCCCGTCGTAGAGGAGGAGGGTGGCTCCCGCGAGGCCGGCCATCGTGCAGCCGATGAGGACCGCCGACCAACGTATGCGGGACACGCTGATGCCGACGGTGTCGGCAGCCGCAGGGTTCTCCCCGACTGAGCGGATCTTGAGGCCGAAGGTCGTACGGTTGAGGACGAAGGTGAACACCGGGACGAGGAGGAATGCCAGGTACACGAGGATCGTCTGCTCGAAGAGGATCGGCCCGATGGCCGGTATGCGGTCGAGAAGCGGAATGTCGAGCGGTCTCAGCTCGGAGATTGGCAGGGGTGTGCCCACGAGCTTGAGGAAGAGCAGGTCACTCAGGCCGAGGCCGAAGAGGTAGACGCCGATTCCGCTGATGCCCTGCTGGGCCTTCAAGGTGACCGACATGAAGGCCGTGACGACGCCCATCACCATCCCGGTGCCAGCACCGGCGAGGATGCCGAACAGAAGGCTGCCAGTTTGAAGGGCCGTGTAGTAGGTAGCGAAGGCCGCCAGGAGCATGATCCCGTCCACACCGAGGTTGATGACCCCGCTGCGTTGCCCCATGGTCTCACCAAGAGCAGCCACGAGAAATGGGCTGGCGAGGGCGAAGGCGGACGCCAGAGTGGCCGTGATTATGGCGTAGGTGAAGAAGTGGCTCACGACTCACCCCCTGTCTGCCCGGCGTCGCTCGGAGCGCGTCCGGCGACGTGTCCGGCGGCGACAAGGCTGCGCTCGGCCTCGTCCCCCGGTGGCGAACCGGTCGCCTTGGTGGTCCGTGGGATCAGCGCGCCGACTCGGGCGCGTCGGCGCCCGTACTCGAGCGATACGACGAAGATCACCACGAGTCCCTCGAGGGTGGTCACCATGTCGGCCGGTACGCCCGTTGCCACTTGCAGGGCGTCGCCGCCGGTGAGCAACCCGCCGAAGAGGAAGGCCGAGAGGACGCTCCAGAGCGGGCTCAACCCGCCGAAGAGCGCTACGACGATGCCGTTGAACCCGTCAGATCCGGTGAAGCCGGTCAGGCTCCCGTCGGTCACCATCCGGTGCGAGATGCTTCCGAAGACGAGCAGGGCACCGCCGAGGCCGCACATTGCCCCACTGAGCGTCATGGCCAGAACTTGCGTGCGCCGCACCTTGATACCGGCATAGGTGGCCGCCTCACGGGACAAGCCGACGGCGCGCAGCCTGAAGCCAAGGCTCGTGTGCCAGAGCAGCACGTAGGCGGCGAGCGCCATCACGATGGCAATGGCGACACCGAGGTGGAGTTGGGTTCCGCGGATGAGGATGGGCAACCACGAGTTGTGCGGTAGGAGCCTCGTTTCTGGGATGAGGCCGTAGGTGGAGTTCTGGGTAGTGTCCACCATGGGACCCGCCAGGAGGTAGTTCATGACCTGGACGGCGACGAGGTTGAGCATGATCGTGCTCAAGATCTCGTTGACGTTGTAATAGGCCTTGAAGGCGCCGGGAATGGCGCCCCAGATAGCACCGGCGGCCGCGCCGGCGAGGAGCACGAGAGGGATGAGCACGATGCTCGGCAGGTTGGGGAGCGTCAGTGCCGTGGCCGCGCTGGCGAGGCCGCCCATCGCCAGCTGACCCTCGCCGCCGATGTTGAACAGGTTGGCACGAAACGAGATGCAGATTCCGACGGCGACGAGCAGGAGGGGAGCCGCCCTCACCGCCGAGGCACCCAGGGCGTAGTTCCCAACGAAGGCGCCGTCGAACAGGGCGTGATATCCGGTCAGGGGGTTGGCGTTAAGCAGCACCATCATGAGGGCGCCAAGAAGGAGGGCGGCGAGGAGTGATCCGGGCAGGGCGAACCAGCTGAACAGAAACTGCTCCCATCTGGTTCGCCGTTCGCCTCTACGAGACTCGGCTTCCTCAGGCGCCACGCGCCGCTCCTCTCTCGTTCGACCACCCGGCTATCCCTGTGTGGCAGGGACTGCTCGCGCCGTTCGTAACCGAAGCGTAAAGGGGCAGCCTGGCAGCTTACAGGGTCGAAAGACCTTTTCGCTTGGGGTGGATGGCAGCGACGCGGCGCTTTCCTGGCCTACTTGTCTGGAGTTGGTCGCCGGCGGACGCTCGACGACTCCGTGCACTCAGGGTCTGTCCCAGACGGTCGTGGCGGCGCGAATGGGTTCTTCTCAGTCGGTGGTCGCTCGCATCGAACAAGGTGATCGCGACGTACGGCTGTCTACGCTCGCCCGTTACGCCGCCGCGGTTGGCCGCAGCGTCTCGTGGGTTGTCTCCGAGGCAAAGGTCAGCTGACAGCAGACGCTGAGTATCAGCGAAGAGGTACAACGTCTCTATCAGGGAAGACAGTGAGCACCCCCAACGGTGAGCACCCCCAACGGGATTCGAACCCGTGTTACCGCCTTGAAAGGGCAGCGTCCTAGGCCGCTAGACGATGGGGGCCAGAGCCGATCGAGGCTACCAGCGCCAAAAGGTCGATCCGGAACCAGCGGTCCCGCGTCCGGACGCCTGCCTAGGACGAGCTCGACGAGTCCGCAAGTAACAGCCACTCGCTCCCCTCGGCCGTGTCCCGCACCTCTACCCCCAGCTCGCTCAGACGGCCGCGGATCGAGTCGGCGTCGTCGAAACGCCGATCAGCTCGCGCCTTACGCCGCATCTCCAGCATCGCTTCGACGAATGGACCGAGAACCTCGCGCGGGTCACGGATGCCGCCCTCTCCGGCTCGTCCGAGTGCCACGATCAGCGATCGCAGGCTCGCATGCGCGCGGTCGAGCGCGTCGCCCGCCGGGATGTCGTGTGACCACGCCGTGAGATCGGCCTCGAGCTCCAGCACCGCCTGCACCGCCGCTGCCATGTCGCGCGCCGCGAGTGCCTCGGAGAAGCCGGCTTCCTTTTCTCGGACGACGCCGAGCAGCGGGGAACCCTGGTAGTCCTCACCCGGTTTGCCGCCACCGCCTGCCAGGGCAGCGTCGGGCTCGCCATCGAGGGAGTCAGACGAAGATCCGGCGCCGGCCACTCCGCCTCCGTCCGCACCCCCATCCCCGGCCGCCGTGACCGCACTACCACCGCCGCGCGCCAGGTCGGCGGCCGCGGAGGCCAGCTCGTCGAAGCTCACGGTCTCGCCGGTCGCCCAGGTGCGCGACCGACCAGCAGCTCGAACCGTCACGACCCCGTTGCCGGCGATCGTCCCGACGCGCTCGTCAAGGTCGAGAACGATCGCAGTGTGCTCGTCGACCCCGAGCACGAATGCTCCTTCGGGCAACTCCGGCTCGAGCATCGCCAGGCGCCGCTCGCCCAGGTAGCAGAAACGCGTGTCGTGCGTCCCACCCTCCGCATTGTTGTAGTGGGGGATGACGGCAGCAGTGAGCCCGGTGACACCCAGCACATCGAGGCCCTCGAGCCAGAAGGGGTCCTCGCCCACCTTGTAAACCTCGTACACCGGCACGGTACTGATCCCGAGCGTGAGCGCCGCTGCCGATGAGAAGGTGACCGCTCCCCCGTGCCGCAGCGCCTCCTTGAGGAGCGAGGGCACGACCGTCCCCTTCCACTTGCGCAACGCGTAGCTCGGTGAGCCGGGTCCGGCGAAGACGTACCGGGCGTCGCGCACCTTCGTCACGACACGCTCGCTCGCGAACGGGTCGTCCCCCGTCTCGATCGGCCTAGCACCACCCTCGAGACCTGCAGCGGCGGTGCTTGCCACCTCTATCGTCGTTCTCAGGCTCTCGGCGAAGTAGCTGACGACGCGCTGCGCGAGCTCGGTGGCGTTCTCCTGGAACCCGAACGGGGTGTCGAGGAGCACGGCTGGCACAGGCGGTGGGCCGAGACGCTCGAGCACTGATCGGTGAACCTTCACCATTGTCGGGGCGGTCTCGCCCGATCCCATGATCGTGAGAATCCGCGGCAACCCAGCTGGTTCGCCCATCGGTCCGCTCACAGATCGGGGCGCGGCGGCCACTCCGGCTGGGGGGTGCCGTCCCAGCGAAGGCCTCCCAGCGGTTCGCCCCAGGGATCATCCGGAGCGAGATCGTCTGCCCCTGGCACGGGTTCGGGTAGCCACTGCTCCATCACGTCGATCAGCTCCGCTTGCAGCATCGTCAGGTAGTGGTAGATCACGACTTCGGAGTCGGGTGGCCCACTCGGGACCCACGCTTCGTCGTCGGTGACCCCGAGGACGGTACCGAGGAAGAGGCGCAGGTCGTTCAGTGCGGTCATCCAACCTGCCATCTGCTCCTCGTCGAGCGCGGTGGCGTGAGCCGTATCGGCGAGCGTCGCCAGCGCCTGCTGGTGCCGCTCCGAGAGCTCGGCACGCGTGGAGGCCGCGAACGCCTGCTCGGCGTCGTCGTCAGAGACGTACGCACGCGGGAACAGCCGCCTTATGCTCTCAGGCGGTGTCGCGCCGGGATCTAGCCCTTTGATGAGCGTTACAAGCTCCACTGGCAGGATCTTGAGCAGCTCCCGTTCCTCCGGCGGCAAGTTGAGCTGACAGCCCTGCCCGCGACGCAACGGCTTGATCCGGCGCCGGATCACCTGGTCACCCGCTCTGCTCCATCGTCGCCCAGAGCCCGTGCTGGTGGAGCCTGGAAACGTCGAGTTCGGCTCGCTCACGCGCTCCGCTCGAGACGACGGCTCGGCCCTTCGTGTGCACGTCCATCATGAGCCGGTGAGCTTTCTCCCGGGAGTAGCCGAAGAGCTTCTGCAAGACGAAGGTCACGTAGCTCATCAGGTTGATCGGATCGTTCCACACGATCACCAACCACGGCATCTCGGTGCGGAGGGACTCCTCGGTCTCCGGGCGCTGGACCGCGGATGGAGCTGTTGAGGCGAAGATGGTCACCTGCTTATCCAACCGGCGCAGGCGCCGGCGCAGGCGCAGGTGTCAGCAGCGGCTCCTGCTGCGGCTCGGTGCCGGAGCTAGGCGCAGCATCGACGTTCACCGGATGCTCGTGCAAGCTGAGGTACAAGCCGATCGCCGTGATCCACAGCGCCGCTACCCCTGCCAGGTGAAATTCGACTACCGCCGGCGAGTCGTGCAGGAAGTACTGGGTGTATCCGAGGGCACCCTGGACGACCACGAGCTCGAAGTAACCGCGAACCAGGCGCTGGACCCGCTCGGGTGCCTGTGCGTGGTGGAACGCGAACACGCTGGCGCCGGCTAGTCCGAGGATGAGCCAGCCGATCGAGCTGTGCACTTCTGCGATCGAGTGGAACGCAATCGGGATCCGTCGCGCCCCCGGCCCGCCGGCATGAGGCCCCGAGCCCGTCACGAGCGTGCCGAGGGTCGTCATGACGGCGAGCGATCCGATCATCACGAGCACGAGCCAACGGAGATCCGAGGCGACGAGCGGTACAGGTGCCGAGGAAGCGGCGCTGTCGGCGACACCAGCGCGGTGGTAGAACGCGATCGCGACGCCGAGAACCGCAAGCGTGAGGAGGAAGTGGAGAGCGACGAGGTAAGGGTTGAGCTTGGTCAGGACGACGAGGCCTCCGAGGACGATCTGTGCCACGAGACCTACCAGGATCCCGATTGCCGGGATTGAGATGTCCTTCCGGCGAGGAGACCGCAGGAACGCGATCACGCACGCGGCGATGGACAACACACTCACGGCGATCGTGGCGAAACGATTGATGTCCTCGACCAACGGGTGGAACGAGAGCGCTGCGACCAGCCGATGCTGGTAGCACGAGGGCCAGTCGGGGCAACCGAGACCTGAGCCGGTCAAGCGGACAGCGCCGCCCGTAACGACGAGGAGGGCGTACGCGATCACCACGCTAAGCGCGACCTTCCGCACCGTCTCTGGCGATAGGGAGAATCGACGTAGGTCTCGCATTTCTGACGATGGTAGAGCGGAGCCGCCCGGACTGCGAGATGGGAAGACCCGGACTGCGAGATGGGGCGAAAGCTGCCTTACTGGGCGCCGGACCGCCTCCCGTCCTACACTGGCGATTCAGTGGCTCAGATCACTCCAGTGACGGCGCGCGCCGACACACGCACCGCATCAACCGCGAAGGTGGAACGCCTGCGCGGCTTCATCGCGCTCACGAAGCCTCGGATCATCGAACTGCTGCTGGTCACGACCGTGCCCACGATGTTCGTCGCCCGCCGAGGCATCCCGTCGGGCTGGCTGATCCTCGCCACTCTTGTGGGCGGGACCCTCTCTGCCGGTGGCGCCAACGCTGTCAACATGTACATCGACCGCGACATCGACGCCGTGATGAAGCGGACAAGTCACCGGCCCCTTGTCACCGGTATCGTCGGACCGACCGAAGCCCTCGTGTTCGCCATCGCCCTCCAGGTGCTGGCGTTCGCGACATTCGCCGCATTCGTCAACCTCTACTCCGGTTTCCTCGCCCTTTCGGCAGCGCTCTTCTATGTCTTCGTCTACTCGCTCGGGCTGAAGCGGCGCTCGAAGCAGAACATCGTCATCGGTGGCGCAGCCGGCGCCGTTCCTGTCCTCGTGGGATGGACTGCGGTCACCGATCATCTCGCGTGGCCCGCGATCGTCCTCTTCGCACTCATCGTGATCTGGACGCCGTCACACTTCTGGGCGCTCGCCGTGAAGTACCGCGAGGACTACGAGCGGGCCGAGGTCCCGATGCTCCCAGTCGTCGAGTCATTCGACAAGGTTGCCCGCCAGATCATCGCCTACTCGGTGGCCCTAATCGCGACGTCGTTCTTGTTCGGCGTCGTCGCACACATGGGCTGGATCTACTGGGGCGTGGCCGTCGCCGCCGGCGCTCTTTACCTAGTGGACGCCTTCAGGTTGAAGGCAGATGGCGGCAGCCCGAAGGCGGCCATGCGCCTCTTCGGCTACTCGATCACGTACGTGACGGCGATCTTCGCTGCCATGGCGATCGACATCGTCGTCCGTTACCACTGACGCGAGTGCCTCGCTTCACTCCCAGCTGAAGGAAAACGCCGCGACGATCGGAGCGACGATCGCCCATCCGGCGAGCACGATCCATGCCTCGGCTCCAGGAGCGACGCCTTGGCCGAGCGACGGGTGAAGGGCGTCCGACAGGGCGGCTGTCGGTAGGAGGCGTGCGAAAGCGGCGAACCCGCCCAGCTTGTCGAGGGGGAACACGATCCCTCCGATGAGCAACAGGATGATGTAGGTCGCATTGGCGAGAGCAAGGTTGATCTCGGCTCTCAGCGCGCCAGCCATCGCGAGGCCGATGCCCGCGAAGCCGAAAGTCGCGAGTAGCTCGGCTAGAACTGCGAAGCCTGCTGCAGCATGCGGGCGCCAGCCGAGGGCGAGAGCGATCGCGCCCAGCACGATGACCTGCAGGACCTCGACCACGAGCACGGCAGCGATTTTGGCGAGGAGCAGCCGTTGCCGCCCGAGCGGGGTGGAGCCGAGACGCTTCAGCACGCCGTAGCTCCGCTCAAAACCGGTCGCGATCCCGAGCGACACCATCGCCGTCGACATGACCGCCAACCCGAGGACCCCGGGTGCGAGGAAGTCGACGGGATGCTTTGTCCCGATCGGCAGCACGTGGACGAGCGAGAAGAACACGAGCAGAAAAGCCGGGATCCCGACGGTGACAAGCAGCGTCTCGCCGCGCTCGAGCGTCATCCGCACCTCCGCCCCTACCTGGGCACGAAGCGCCCTCACTTCTCCGGCTCCGACTTGATCAATCGCAAGAAGACGTCTTCCAACCGCTCCCGGCCGATGCGGAGATCGCCGAGCGCGAGGTCACGCTCTGCGAGGAACGCCGTCAGCTGCGCAACGAGAGCGGGGGTGGGCGACCCGCTCAACCGGTAGAGGCCACGGCCTTCTGAGATCACTTCCATGGCAAGGGCGGCGCCAAGCTTGGCGACGTCGACCTCACCTTCCACGGAGAAACGGACCTCTTCCTCTCCCCCACCCACCTCCCCCGGAGCGCCAGCCGCGAGCACATGCCCGTGGTCGATGATCACGACACGATCGGCGAGGCGCTCGACCTCGTCGAGCTCGTGACTCGTGAGGAGTACTGCGACCCCCTCGCCTCGGATCGACGCGATCACGTCGCGGACCGCGATGCGGCCGGCGGGGTCGACTCCCGCGGTCGGCTCGTCGAGGAAGCAGACGCGGGGTCGCCCGACGAGCGCGAGCGCGAGCGCCAGGCGCTGTTGCTCGCCACCGGAAAGGCGCTTGAACGGCGTCGCAGCGACCTCGTCCAGACCGAGAAGGTCCAGCAGCTCGGTGGCACTACGCGGATCCTCGTAGTAGGAGGCGAAGAGCTTCAGAACCCGGTGCGGCGACATGACCGGGTAGACGCCGCCGCGCTGGAGAACGACCCCGATGCTCGAGACGAGCTGCCGGTGCTCGAGTATCGGGTCGCACCCGAGCACCCGGACCGAACCCGAGGTGGGGGACCGGTAGCCCTCGAGCGTCTCGACGGTGGTCGTCTTGCCGGCGCCGTTAGGCCCGAGGAGGGCCAGGACCTCGCCGGGCTCCACCGCGAAGCTGATGCCGTCGACGGCAGTGCGGTCTCCGTAGCGGACGCGCAGGTCATCGACTTCGATCGCGGGCATCTCTGTTCGAGAGTGTCGGCGTCAGCGCCGAGGTGTCTCTAAGCGGTAACCGACACCCCGGATGGTAGTGATGAGCACTGGGTTGGAGGGGTCGAGCTCGATCCGCGAGCGGAGCCGCTTGATGTGCACGTCGAGGGTCTTCGTGTCGCCGACATAGTCGAGGCCCCACACGCGATCGATCAGGGTGTCGCGTGTCACGACCCGCCCGGCGTTCGCGAGGAGGATCTCGAGGAGCTCGAACTCCTTCAGAGGCAGCTTGACCTCTTCTCCGCGGACGATGCACTCGTGGCGCCCGACGTCGAGGGTGACGTCGCCGGCCTTCAGGACCTCGTCCTGTCCGACGAGAGCGCGGAGGCGGTCGAGCATCACCCCGCTGCCGGGCGCGATCTCTCGCCCGAGGTCCTCGGTCGTGCTCGGCGCCGGTGCACTTTGCGCTGCATTCTGGGGCGGACGGCCGAGTGGCAACACGGGCATCGACCCGGTCGTGTTCTGCGCAGCAACGTGACGGCGCAGCACGGCCCGCATGCGTGACACCAGCTCGCGGAGCCTGTACGGCTTCGAGACGTAGTCGTCTGCACCGACTTCGAGACCGACCACAGTGTCGAGCTCCGTCGACTTCGCCGTCACCATGATGATTGGCACCTCGGAGCGGGCCCTGATGGCGCGACAGACGTCGATGCCGGACATCCTCGGCAACATGACATCGAGCAGGACCAGGTCGGGGGCGTCCGCGTCGAAGCGCTCGAGCGCCTCGACCCCATCCCTCGCGACTGAGATCTCAAAGCCCTCGCGCTCCAAGCTCACCACGAGTGCCTCGACGAACGATTCAGCGTCCTCCACGATCAGCACTCTTGGAGCGGCCGCCGCACTTGTGGTCATCCGTTGCTCCTCGGTTGGATCGGTAGTCGCAGGACGAACGTCGAGCCCTCACCTTCCCGGGACTCGACCTGGATGCTGCCCCGGTGGTTCGCAGCCACGTGCCGGACGATAGCGAGTCCGAGGCCAGTCCCGCCCGTTGAGCGCCCCCGCCCCGGGTCAACCCGGTAGAAGCGTTCGAAGATCCGCTCGAGATCGCGTGCTGGGATCCCGACTCCGAAGTCCGTCACGCGCACGACGGCGTCGCCGCCCTCTTGCCCGCCGGACATCTGGACCTTGCTGTTGTCATAGGAGAACTTCACAGCGTTCTCTAGCAGGTTGTAGATGGCGGACGTGAGCTGGCGGCGGTCCCCTAGAACGGCGAGCTGAGGCGGCGGCTCGTCGATGACCATCTCGAGCCCGCGCTGCTCAGCGGCGGCACGCACACGCTCTGTTGCTTCCGCCATCACGAGGTTCAGCAACACCGGTTCTCGCGGCGGAGAGGACTCGTTCTCGATACGCGAGAGGTCGATCAAGTCATCGATCACACGCGAGATCCGGAACGACTCGATGTGGATCCGCTCGGCCAGGCGGTTCGCCACGTCCGGCTCGGTCTCGCCCACCAGGGTCTCTGCCAGGAGGCCGAGCGCACCCATCGGAGTCTTCAGCTCGTGGGAGACGTTCGCGACGAAGTCACGGCGTACCTCCTCGAGCCGGCGGTGCTCCGAGACGTCCTCGATCACGGCGATCGTGCCGAGGGCGCGTGAGCCGTTGTCGATGCTCTCGGTTCGCACGACGAGCGTGCGCCGCGGGGGCCCGTAGAGCTCGAGCGTCCTTTCGTCCGAGCCCCCGACGGTCGTCGACTCGAGCATCTCCTCTACGGCCTGGGCTGCGATCGCGTCGCCGTGCCGCCCTCCCATGAGGGCAACGGCCCTGTGATTCGAGAAGACGGTGTCGCCGCGCTCGTCCACGATCACGACGGCGAGGCGCAAGCTGTCGAGCGCCCGGCGCAGGCGGATCGCCTCCCCGGTGGACTCGCCGACTGCCTCGGCCGCCAGGTCGGTGGAGCGCTCCAGGTGGGCCAGCGTCTCCTCCAGCTTCTTCGACTCGGAATTGCCGGGCGGGTCCGCTCCCAAGCGGGTCGACACGACGCTAAGTCGTTGGCGCAAGGCGCGCTGTCCCCGCCTCGAGCTCCACCAGAAGACGAGGCAGATGATCACGACGACCGCTACCCCGGCAACGACAAGATCGAGCACGGTGACGTGCACGACGTTGCTCACCAACACAGCCTGCCAGGTACTACGGAGCAGTGCTCAATCGAGCAGAAGATATGAAAAGAGATGAAATAGATTGGAACAACGTGTATCCTTGACACAGCACTAGAAGAATCTCGGTCGATCACCGACCCACCGGACTGACTGCCGGCTTGCCCGGCCCGCTCGCGGAGGTCTCCTGTGAACGGCTCTCATCTCGCTCTTGGCGGACACCTCGTGCTCGGCGGGGTCGTCTCCCTCCACCCCTCGTCAGGCGCTCTGCCCGGCGCCGGTGAGCTGGAGAACCTCGCGAACGGACTCGGTTGGTGGGCGCTCATCGCAGCGCTCGTCGGGCTCGTCATCGGGGCGGCTGCGTGGGCTCTCGGGAGCCACACGAACAACTACCAGTACTCCTCGTCGGGCCGCCGTGCGGTGCTCGTCTCGGCGTTGGCCGCGCTCGTGATCGGCGCCGCGCCGACGGTCATCAACTTCCTGTTCGGTGCCGGCCAGGCGATGCACTGAGATGCCGACGATGCTGGCCCGTATCGGCCCCGAGCCACATTTCGGCGTCCCGGGCCTCTCGTCGATCGGCCACCTCTTCCAGCGGGCCATGACGGCCGCCGTCCGGTTGTTCTTCACGCAGTTCGTGCGCTTCGTAGCCGGGATCGATGTGAACACGCTGCGCTACTGCTGGTCGCTCGTATCTGCAACGACCGAGCCGACGCTGTCGGGCTCGGCATGGGACAGCGAGTTCACGACCATGACCGTCATCGCCGCGGCGCTCGTGCTGCCATTGCTGTGCGCGGCCACGATCCAGGCAATCGCCCGCCAGGACGCCTCAGGCCTGCTCCGCACCGCGTTCGTACGGGTACCTCTTTCCCTCCTCTTCACCGGTGTGGCTGTCGAGATCGTCTCTCTCGGCTTACAGGCGACAGATCAGGCTTGCGGCGCCTTGATAGCGGACGTCGGGCATCCACTGCGCTCGTTGTTCGCGCGCATGACCTTCGTGCTCGCTGGTGCCAACCCAGGGCTCCTCGCGGTCAACTTTCTCTACCTCGTGCTCGCCGCGCTCTTGGCGTTCATGGTGTGGCTGGAGCTCGCGGTGAGATCTGCCGCAATTGCCGTAGCCACACTGTTCTTCCCCCTTGCGCTCGCGGGGTCCGCCTTTCCGGCCACAGCGCATTGGGCGCGCCGCCTAGGTGAGACGATCACAGCGCTAGTCCTTTCGAAGCTCGCCATCGTCGCGGTGCTCACGTTGGCAGTCGGGACGCTCGGGGAACCGTCCGGCGGATTGGCCTCGGTCGTGGAGGGCATCACCTTGCTCGGGCTTGCCGCTATCGCGCCGATCGCGCTGGCGAGGATCCTCCCGATGGTGGAGGCCGGAGCGATCGCGCATCTCGACGGCATGGGCCGGCACTCCTTTCGGACTGCGGCGAATGCCGTCGGAAGCCCCAACGTTTGGATGGGCTCCGCCGGCGGCGGTTCGGCGTCGGGCATCACCGGCTTTGCCGCGAAGATGATCGGACACGCCAAGCAATCTGGGAACGAAGATGGCCAGAGCTTCGGCGGCGTCGCGTCCCATCGTCAGCCGCCACCGCCCGACCGTGTGATGCAAGCCCCCGCTCTCGCCGGGCGGCTTCCTGGCGCGGCACCAGGCTCCGGGCCACCGCCAGGCTCGGCACCAGGCTCCGGGCCACCCTCAGGCTCGCCGTCGTGACGACCGACGACCTGCCGCGGTACCGGTTCGGGCCACGGTCGACCCGAGGCTTGATCGCTGGTTGGCGCGGTGGGCAGATAGCTGCTGTGGCCATAGGGGCAGCGCTCGCTCTCGGTCTCATGAGATCGGTCGGCGGGATGGGCGGCGCCACCTTGGCGTTGGTCAGCGCCGGCGCCGGAGTGGCTCTGGCCACCTGGCCGGTCGCCGGGCGCCCGATCGAGTCCTGGACGCCCACTGTGGCCCGCTACGTCGCGGCTTCGATGGCAGGCGGCCACACGGTCCCGTGGAGCCGGCGTCGGTCCACCCGGCGAGGCACGCTCTCCCGGCTGCAGCTCCGACCGCCCGGACCGGATGAGGTGCGCGGCTTCGCGATCATCGAGGACGAAGAGGCATCGACGTTCTCGGGCGTCCTGCCCGTAGGTGGACCCGGCTATGCCCTCTTCGACGAGCCCAGTCGAGCGGCGGCCATCGCCGCCTGGTCTGGCGTGCTGACGGCGATGGCCACCGAGAGTCGATTCCTCCACCGTCTCCAGTGGATCGCTCGTACCTATCCGTCTGTCGTCGACGGTGCCGGCACTTCTGCGGCGGGGGCGGCGGTCTCCGGCCCCGGCGACGCGTATCGGCACTTCGCGGCGGAGACGAACGCGCTCCTGTGGAACCGGGAGGTGTTGGTCGTCGTGACCACGGCCGCAGGCCGGTCGAAGATCGCGAACCGGGCCAGTAGCGTCTCTGGGCGGCCCGGGGCGGACCGCCTCGATGTCCTTCTCGGCTCGCTGAGCGACCGGCTGGCGGCTGCCGGGCTCGTGGCGGGCTCGCCCCTCAACGATCGTGAGCTCGCGGCAGCGGTCAGGAGGGGTTACGAGTTGGCACCTGCCGTTGCCGCTGCCGGGTGGCCCTGGCCGATCGGCGTCGACTCCTCCTGGAGGGCTCTCAGGACAGACGCCACCTGGCAGGCGACCTACTGGGTGGCGGAGTGGCCCCGTGGCGAGGTCGGGCCCGGTGTGCTGCTCCCGCTGTTGATCGGCGGCCATCAGCACCGCACGGTGTCGCTCACGATGGCGCCACTCCCACCGGTGAGCGCCGTAAGACGAGCGGAGCGTGAGAGGACCTCGGGCGCGGCGGACGCCGAGTTGAGGCGCCGGCACGGATTCGCGCTGACGGCTCGTGCAAGAGCCGAGCAGGAGGTCCGGTTGCAACGGGAGGCCGAGCTCGCCGAGGGCCACGCGGCATATCTGTTCTCCGGATACGTGAACGTCACCGCCGGTGACGAGGAGTCCCTGGAGCGGAGCTGCGGCGACGTCGAGCAATCCGCCGCCCTTGCACAGCTCGAGCTCCGCCGGCTGTACGGCGCGCAGGAAGAGGCGTGGTGCTGCACCTTGCCAATCGGGCGGGGATGCCGTTGAGTCGCGCCGCCTGGGGTAGGGGGCTCGGCTCGTCGCGATTGCCGCCGCACGAGGCGACCACGGCGCAGCTCGGCGCTGCGTACCCTTTCGCTGCCTCTCTCCCGTTACCGGTCAGGCGCGTCCTCGTCGGGCGGGATCTGGCCGGGGGCCCGTTCGCCCACGACCCGTTCGAGCTCTACGCCTCGGGCGCGCTGACGAACCCGAACATGACGGTTCTCGGTCAGATCGGGCGGGGCAAGAGCGCTCTCGTGAAGACGTACCTGTATCGCCAGGCAGCCTTCGGGCGGCGAATAGCGGTGCTCGACCCGAAGGGGGAGTACGAGTCGCTCGCGACTGCCCTCGGCACGCGGCCTATCAAGCTCTCGCCCCGTGGAGGCACGCGCATCAACCCGCTCGACGCGCGCTCCAACCCGAGCGGGCAGTCGACCGGTGACCAGTCAGCTCGCGGGGAGGCAGCGTTGGAGGAGGTCCGCCAACGTCGGCTCACGTTGCTTGCAGCTCTCGCTGAGGCGACGCTTCAGCGGCGCCTCCTTCCGACCGAGCGGCTCGCGATCGAGCTTGCCCTCGACGCCTGTGCAGGGACCGACTGCCCGACCCTGGCTCACGTGGTGACGGCCGTTCTTTCACCCGACGGAGCCGCTGCGCGGTCGGCCGGAGTCACGAGCGAGGAGCTGGCTTCCGACGGCAGGAACGTCGGGCTCGAGCTGCGGCGGCTCGTACTCGGCGACCTCGCAGGCATGTTCGACGGCACGACGACTGCCGACGCCGCCTCGGGCGCCGACGCTCTGATCGTCGATCTCTCGGACGTCTACCACTCAGAGGCCTTGCCTGCGCTCATGGTGTGTGCCGCTTCGTGGCTGCAGTCGATGACTGCGCACGACGCCTCCGCGGGCGGTTCTGCTCCGCGTACGGTCTTCGTCGTCGACGAAGCCTGGGCTGTGCTCTCTCAGGTCGCAGTCGGTCGATACCTGCGGTCCTCTTGGAAGCTCGCCCGGGCAAGGGGACTCGCGAACATTGCCGTCTGCCATCGCGCGTCGGACCTCGCGTCTGCAGGCGCGAGCGGCAGCGAGGAGGTACGGCTCGCCGAGGGGTTGCTCGCCGACTCCGAGACTGTCGTCTGTTATGCGCAGCCTGCGTCCGAGCTGGAGGCGCTCGCCGGCCTGCTTGGCTGTTCGGTGGACGAAATTGAGTACCTCCCCCGCCTCGGCCGGGGGGTGGCCCTATGGCGGGTGGGAGATCGCCGGTTCCTCGTCGAGCACCTGTTGAGCACGGACGAGCGGACCATCGTCGACACCGACCAGAGGCTCCGGGGCTCGCCGCTCTCGCCGCTCTCACCGGTGGCAGGCTCGCGTGCGGCCCGGGACCCATGACCCGCAGGCCGGAGCCGCGTGTCGGGCGCGCTCGCGCGGGGAGGGCATCGAGCCCGTCGGGGCTAGAGCCTGCCGACATCGCCATAGGGGGTGCAATCGGCGCGGTCGTCATAGCGGAAGCGGTCCGCAGGCTCCGGGCACCGCTCGAGACGCACGACCGCCACCTGATACTCCTGGCGCTGCTCGGGCTCCTCCTCGTCGTCGCACTTGGAACGGTCACCGTGATTCTCAGGAGGCGGCGAACGGGCTCCGCGCAGGCAGACGTAGGGCGCGGCCCGCCAGCCGACGGGTGGGCAACGAGGCGCGACATGCGCAGTGTCTTGACCACCGGATCGCCAGGGGACCGGGTCGTCGTCGGGCGGCTGAAGCGGTCGCTCGTGGCAGCCGAGCGTCTCCAGTCGGTCCTCGTGGTCGGGCCGAGCCAGTCGGGCAAGACCACGAGCCTTGCGATTCCGGCGCTTCTCGACTGGGCCGGACCGGTGCTGGCGACGAGTGTCAAGACCGACCTCGTCCGAGACACCATTGAGCACCGGTCATCAATCGGCGAAGTTGCCGTGTTCGACCCGACCGCGGTGACCGGCCTCGAGACCACGGGTTGGTCTCCGCTCTCCGGTGCCGCCACTTGGGCGGGCGCACGACGTGTGGCGGATTCGCTCTGCTCAGTCGGTCGCCGGGACGGCGCCATCGAGGATGCGAGCTACTGGTACGCCGCTGCCGAACGGCTGATAGCGCCCCTTCTCCGAGCCGCGGCGCTCGCCAGCGGCTCGATGTGGGAGGTGGTTCGCTGGCTGGATGAGGAGACAGTGAACGAGCCGCTCCTGGCTCTCGAGCTCGCGGGCGAGCGCGACGCTGCCAGGGTCGCGCGCTCGTGCTTCTCGATGGAGGAACGCCAGCGCTCGTCGGTCTATGCGACCGCGCAGACGGTGGTCGCTGCTTATGCCGATCCACACGTGGCCGAGTCCGAGCGTGCGAGCCGGCGGCTCGAGGCCGGCTGGCTGCTCGGGGATCGGTCGCGGACGCTTTACTGCAGCGCGCCGGCGCGCGACCAACGGCGGCTCAGCCCGATCTTCGTCGCCCTCGTTCGCGAGACGCTTGATGTCGCGTTCGAGAAGGCTTCGCACCTCGGCAAGCCGCTCGACCCTCCGCTCCTCGTCGTCCTCGACGAGGCGGCGAACATCGCCCCGCTAGGCGACATGGACCAACTGCTCGCGACCGCCGCCGGCCACGGGGTCTCCTTCGTCACGGTGTGGCAGGACCTCGCCCAGATCGAGGCGAGATACGGCCCTAGATGGGCGACGATCGTGAACAACCACCGGGCAAAGGTCGTGTTCCCCGGCGTCTCTGATCCGCGCACGCTCGAACTGTTGAGCGCCCTGATCGGAGACAGCGAGCAACCGCACCATTCGAGAACGACCTCGAAGGACGGATCGTGGAGCGAGACACAAGGCTCTGGGCGGGCGCCCGTCGCTCCCGCTGGGTGGATCCGCCGGATGCCGACGGGGTCGGTGCTCCTTGTCTACGGAGGCCTGCCCCCTGCTCTGCTCAACACCAGGCCATGGTTCGACAGGTAGCGGCGACCGAGAGGTTTAGCTAGGCGGCCCCGCCTTAGGAGGCGGGCAGTAAGTCGGGTCGTGCGGGTTTGCGTTGATCTGCTTCTTGGAGAACGGCATCAGAGTAAGCGTCGCCGTCTGAATCTCGCCGGTGTTGCCGCTGAAAGCCGAAGGACCTGCGCCGAGGCTATCGAGATAGACGGGGACTGAGCCTCCATCGCCGCCGAAGAACTCTTCGTTCAGCCCTGTGGTCACGGTACAGGAGATCGAAATGCTCACTCCACCCGCGTGCTTGGCAGGCTTGCCAAGCCTCCAACCGGCGTTCGCACGGCCTGATCCGATTGCAGTTGCGGTCGGATCGGTAAGCAGCGGACCACCGATAGCAGCTCCGACGACCTCACCGTCTGCGTTGCCCTGCACGCAGAGCGGCTCACCGGTCCAAGAGGTCAACGGCTCGAGTGTCTTCTTGCCGTGGACGACAACGTAGACCTCGCTCTTGCCCGTGTACGGCTGGCAGCCGCCCGGACGGTCGGTGCGCGGGTTGATGCCATCGGTCGCCCAGCCACCGAATGACTCAAGCGTCCCAACGCCTGTCGAGCCATTGAACTTTGCAATCGCCGGGTTGGCGGAGCCGAAGAAGATCGGGACGTCGGCCGCGACGGCCGTCGGGTCGTCTTTCGAGAGCTCGCTGAGGTCTCCGAAGACAACGATGCACGGGACGCCGTCAGCGATCTGCCTGCCCGTGGGAGGGCAGCCGGACTTGCCGACGAGCGGGTTCTGCAGCCCTGGCGCGAAGTCGAGGGTTCCGGTAGCTGTCCCACCGTTGCCGATGATCACGTCACCCCCGGGTCCCTCGTTGCACGGGCCTTGCACGCCGGTCAACGGGTTCGGGTTCGAGGCGTCCGAGTTACAGACTGCGACCTCGTATTCGTCACCGCTGGCGGAGTTGGCGATCGAGATGTCGAAGGTGTCAGCAGCGGTCGGGCTCAGGTTCGCCACGTCACCGGCAGTGTTGATGTCTTGGGCGTTAGTGCCCGAGATCGTCAGTACAGGTGCCACGTGGGCCTTTACTGCCCCGGCGCTGGACACACCCACGAGACCCGCTCCAACGGCAAGGCCACACGTGAGCAAGCCCGCACCTAGTGCGGTAACTACTCGTTTCATACTTCCCCCTGTTTCCAGACGGAGCCAGCGACCTGCCGGACCCCT
>JBKQLZ010000005.1:0-72905 GCA_052146895.1 Acidimicrobiales bacterium | reverse complement strand
GAGGACGCCCACGAGCTCGCTGTCGGTCAACGCCCTCAGCTCCTCCAGGCGCTCCGCAATCGCGCTCGAGGGCGCGATACGGAACCATGCGTCCAACGCCTGAGCCTCGTCGCCGATCATCCCGGCGTTGCGAGCCCAGGCCACCCCTTCGCGCGCGGCACGTTCGGCCTCGTCTGACCGCCCCGCCAGGGCCTTGATCTCCATCTCCGCCAGGTAGCGGGAGATGTCGAAGAAGCGGGGCATCGGTTGTGTCCGGCGGGCCTCGTCGAGAGCGACGGACGCCGACGCCGACTCGCCCGAGAGCGCCCTTGCCCGCGCGAGGCCGGACAGGGCCCACGGGCGATAGCCCATGACGTCGCGTTCCGCCATGAGGCCGACCGAGTCACGGAAGATCTTGCTCGCGCTCGCCGGCCGGCCCTGCCGGAGGAGGATCTCGCCGAGGAGAACTCCGAAGACTGCTGCCGCGCCCTGCAGCTCGCGCGACAAGGCAAGGTCGCGCAACCACTCCATCAGCTCGCGTGCCTGCTCGAGCTCGCCCATGCGCGCGAGCGCGCCGGCCCGGGCGAACAGAAGGTTGGCCACCGACAACGGGTGCCCGCTCTCTGTGGCCACGGGCACCGCCTCATCGACCAGTGCAATCGCCTCGCGGCAGCGACCGAGGTAGACGAGCGCGGCGGCAGCCGGGGCCGCCGCGACGCACTGGCTCAGCTCGAGGCCTTGCACCTCGGCGGACTGGACGGCATACGCGAGCGCTGCCGCCGGTTGCGCCGTGTTCAAGGCGATCCCGGCGAGCTCCCCGAACACCTCTCCTCGGAGCAGCGGGTCGCCGCCTTTGCGGCCGGCGCGTGCGGCTTCAGTGAGGCAAGCCTGCGCCTCGTCGACGAGGGATTGACCCCAGAACCGGACCCAGGCGAGAGCGAGAGCCAGGCGGAGGCGGTCGTCGATCGCGTCCGCTTTGCGTGCGAGCTCGGCGAGCACGTCCTCGGCGCTCGCGGTTGCGCCGGTCCACGCAAGAGCACTAGCGAGAGCGACTCCTTCCACGACTCCGCCACTGCGGTCGAAGGCTGCCTGAGCGAGACTGACCGCGACCTCGTGGTCCTGCTGCACCGCCGGGCTCTCGTCGGGGACGGCTATCGCCGCGAACGGCACGATCTCGTTCAACCTCGCCGAGATCGCGTGAGCGATCCCGAAGAGCGAGGCGTTGGTGCCGAGCGTCAGAGTCGTCAGGTCGACCTCAACGCCTGACGCGAGCGACCAGCACGCCAGCCGGACCCGGTCGGCGTTCCGCCGGGCCCCGGTCGCCGTCAGCGCACCGACGAGATTGTGCCTGATGGAACGCTGCTGGAGGGCCGGCATGGCGCCGCGCAGCACCTCCGCATGGAGCCGATGGCCGATCGACACTTCGAGTCTGCGGCCGCTCCGCTCGGTCGTCACGAGCGCGCGGGCTTCGAGCGCCTGCACGGCACGCGAGGTCGTGAGGCCGACGACGAGCCCGAGCGGCAACGACCCCGCCACTGCGAGCATCTCCATTGCCGCCAGCTCGTCGGGGTCCAGCCGGCCGAGCCTCTCGGCGACGATCTCCTGGATGCGGGCCCCTGCTGCCCACTCGCCGCGCCATCGCCACTCTCCGTCGACCTGCCTCAGCGCTCCCATCTCCGTGCTCGATTGAACGACCTCGCGCAGGTAGAGCGGGTTGCCTGCGGTCACGTTCCATATCCGGTTGGCACTGCTGTCCTGCACCGGCCCGCCGAGCCCTGCCCCGAGGAGCTCGGTCGTCTCCCGCCGGGACAGGTTCTGCAGCTCGACCCGCTCGGCAAAGCCGTCCTTCCAAAGCTTGGTCAGAGCCACGGGCGGGTGCGTGCCGGATCTCGCCGTCATGATCGCCACGATCAGACCCGCGGAGACCACCTGATGCAGCAACGCCGACGAGGCCTCGTCGAGATCCTGGCAGTCGTCGACGAGCACGAGCAGCCCTTTGGCCGATCGCATCGCGATCATCTCCTGAGCTACCGAGTCGGTCAGCTCGGTTGGCTCGAGCGGGCCCGGCAGCTGGAATACCGTCCGGAACGGGCCGAGTGGCACTTCGGAGAAGCCAGGGCTCCCGCGGACGACCAACGTCGCCCAACCCTCTCGTGCAGCCTCGGCGAGCGTCTCCCTCGCAATGCGGGACTTGCCAACCCCCGCAGGCCCGCTGAGTACCACGCTGAGAGGGCGGGACCGGGATCGCAGGCGGCGCAAGAGCACCATCTCCTCGCCCCGGCCGACGAGAGGCCAGTCCGCTGCCTGGGGGCTGCCCTGTAGCCTCTCGACAGCAGGCACGAGGGTGCGCCCGCCTCCCGCTCTCTCGCCGCTGCTCACGCGTGCACCTTACGTGCGCGGACGCTTACCACGTCTAGTGCCGTATCAGCCAACCTTTGCACGTTCGGGCTTCGGTTGCTGATCCTCGACCGTCAGTGACACGACGTTCGAGCGACTCCCCGCGAGATCTTCATCTCCGGGGCGGGCCACGGCCGGCCAGGACTCGCGTCGTCGGTGGACCTGCCACCGGGTGCGACGCGGGTCACGCCGGGAACGGCCTGCACCAGGAAGGTGCTTGCCGCCTCGACGGTGCGTGATCGTCTCTGTGAGTCATGACGAGCGGGTGTAGCAGTCACTCGAGACCAGGCAACCGTTGCCTGACGCGGCACTAGCGTGAGGGGAGGCGCCGGGTCGGACCGGGCAACCGCCCCCACCCGATCTCCGCACGAGCCGCTGACCGAAGGAGCAACGATGGCCTGGGACTTCTCGACCGAGCCCGAGTTCGAGGAAAAGCTCGAGTGGATGCGCGCCCTCGTCCGAGACGAGATCATCCCGCTAGAGGGCATCACCGAGACACTGACGCCCGAGCAGCGCGCTCGACTCCTCGCGCCTCTACAGGACCAAGTGAGAGAGCAGGGCCTGTGGGCATCACACCTCCCGCCGGAGCTCGGTGGCGGCGGCTTTGGTCAGGTCAAGCTCGGGCTGATGCACGAGATCCTCGGCCAGACAGCGTACGGGCCTGTCGTGTTCGGCAACAACGCGCCCGACTCGGGCAACGCCGAGCTGATCGCTCTCGGCATCGAGACCACGGGGCGCGAGGACCAAAGGAGCAGTGGCTCGAACCGCTCCTCGCGGGCAAGATCCGTTCGGCGTTCTCGATGACCGAACCAGGCGCGGGTGCCGACCCGACGCTGATCTCGACAAGGGCGATCCTCGACGGCGACGAGTGGGTCATCAACGGGCACAAGTGGTTCACCTCGAACGGCTCGGTCTCCGACGTGCTCGTCGTGATGGCCGTCACCAACCCCGACGTCCATCCCTACCAGGGCTCTTCGATGTTCCTCGTGCCGACCTCCACGCCGGGAGTCGACATCGTGCGGGACGTGGCGACGATGGAGGACCCCGTCGAGCACTTCGGGAAGTTCGGCGCTCACTCGGAGATCATCTACCGGGACGTCCGGATCCCGGCCGGGAACCTTGTCGGGAACGAAGGCGATGGGTTCCGCCTCGCTCAGCAACGTCTCGGCCCCGGCCGGATCCATCACTGCATGCGTTGGCTCGGCCAGTCGAAGCGCGCCTTCGACATGCTGTGCGAGCGCTCGGTGTCGAGGTACACCCACGGCTCGTATCTCGCCGAGAAACAGACCGTCCAGAATTGGGTCGCCGACTCCTACGCCGAGATGACCGCCGCGCGGTTGATGACCCTGTACGCCGCATGGAAGATGGACCAGGTAGGCGCTCAAGCCGCCCGCGTCGAGATCGCGATGATCAAGTTCTACGGGGCCAAGGTGCTGCACGACGTGGTTGATAGGGCGATTCAGGTGCATGGGAGCTTGGGTTTCTCGACGGATATGCCTCTCGAGCACATGTACCGGGCCGCCAGGGCGGCGCGGATCTACGACGGGCCGGACGAGGTGCACCGCGTGACGGTGGCGCGCCAGCTGCTCAAGGGGTACGAGCGCGTCGACGTCCCGACCGAGCACGTGCCGACGCGGCGGGCTGCAGCGATCTCGAAGTTCGCCAGCTTGCTCGACGACGTAGCCCTCGAAGGCTGACAGGGCCGATGGCGCCGCTGCCCGCATGAGCGCACCGGACTCGCACGGTTCACGGCCTCCGCGCGGGGCGGTCCCCCTCGGCTACGCCGCCTACGAGGCGCTCGAGGAGCGACCTCACGTGATGGTCGACGGCGCAGCGCGGCGCTCCAGCGTCGTGACGCTCTCGCACTGGCCACAGAGCCCGACACCGCAGGTTCTGGCGCGGGACCTGTCCGTCGAGATCGCGCTCGAGTACGTGCGCCTCGCCACAGGGCGGTCAAGCTCCGGGAGGCGTGCCCGCCCACAGGTCCTTGGCCTGCTGGCCGCCGGGCGCCAGGCGGAGGCGGTCACGAACGACCACTTCGACGAGGACGGGGTGATGTCCGTCCTCGCGCTCGTCGACCCTGAGTTCTCACTCGCGCACGAGCGCCTACTTTGCGACGCCGCCTCGTGCGGTGACTTCGGCGTCGTGACCTCCGACATCGGAGCGAACATCGCGTTCGCCATCGGACCGCTCGCCGAGCAGGAGGCCGGCGCCGGCGCGGGGACGTCCGAGCGGTACCTCGCGGTGCTGCCGCGTGTCCGCGACCTTGTCGAGCACCCGGAGCAGTACGAGGCACTTTGGCATGAGGAGATGCAGGTGTTTCTTGCTGGTCGGGCTGCCATCGAGCGGGGTGACGTGCTGATCACCGATGACGTGGCCGACCTTGCCATCGTCAGGCGCGGCGACACAGCGGGCCCTGGCTCGTCAGAGGCATCGGCTGGAGCGACTCGGCTCATCGGCGCCTCAGGCGGTCTCCCAATCCACGCGGCTTCGGTGCACTCCGCCACCCCGGCGAGCCGTGTGCTGGCTTTCGACGGCCCCCGTTGCGAGCTCTACCTGCGATACGAGGGCTGGGTCCGATATGTCAGCCGCCCCGTGCCCCTTCGTCCCGACCTCGAGCCGCTCGCCGCAGAGCTGACCTCTCTCGAACCGGGCCAGGTGACCTGGGAGGCGAACCCCGTCGGTGCCATCGTCGGCCGGCTGCGCCCGTCGTCGGACGGCCTGACGGAGCTCGCGCCTGAGCTGATCGCCGAGCGCGTACGGGCGTACCTACTCGATGCCCCGGCAGCGTGGGACCCCTTCCAGCCCGGAGGCGCCTACGTCACCGAGCGGAGGGAAAGGCGTGACGAGCGCACGACGAGGCCGAGCGGCAGGCGCAAGGGTGCGGGTAAGCGACCCAAGCGTGGAGGAGCGCGCTGAGCTCGGCGGCCGATCCGACCGGGCGGCGGCCGCTCAGTGGACCGGGAGACCCCAGAGGGCCATCCAGCGCTCCTTGTCGGGCTCGATCTTGAGGTCCTCCGCCAGGACCTGTTGCAGGCGTAGCTCGGTCTCGTTGTCCCTGTGCTCGCCAGCGCCGGCCGCGGGCACGAACGGGTAGAAGGTGCCCCGCTTGTACAGGTACACGAGGTAGACGAGTGGAGGCCCGGCGGGACCACTCGCGGCGGTGGCTGTCGGGTCGGCACGGAACGCGCAGACCGTGCAGAGCAGCTGCGGGCCATAACCGTTGTCCTGCAACGTCGAGTTGATCAGGTGCACCTGGTTGACGAGCTCTTGGAAATCCGGGACGGTCTGCACGACCCAGTGGTACCCGTACTGGTCGTCCTGCTGTTTGACGATTGGAGCGACGGAGCCGGCAAGCCCGGCCGCATCCGCAGTGGGGTCGTCGCCGAGCCCGAGCAGCTGTGACGTCTCGCTGGAGGTGTCGGCGAAGGAGCGCCCCGCGACCGGCTTGTAGCAGACTCCCGCCTGCCCAGTCGGGATGAGCGCCTCGGCCGTCTGAAGGGTGATCTGCGCACTGACGAGCCCGAAGAGCTGGTCGAGGTTCGCCTGCACCGGCTTGGTCTTGCCCAGAAGTACGTCGAAGATGCGGGGCATCGTCGGTGTTCGCGTCCGGTCCGGTTCAGCCGGCTCAGACGGCCCGGGAGGCGGAGCTCATCTGGGCCTCGAGCTTGGCAAGCTGCTCGAGGCGCACCTCGAGGGGCGGGTGCGTCGCGAAGAGGGAGGAGACGCTCGCGCCGCCTTTGCCCTTCGTGAACGCTGGGGCGAAGAAGAAGGCGTTGAAGTTCTGCGCGGTGCGCAGGTCGCGCGTCGGGATGTTGCCGATGTCGCCGGTGACCTTCTGCAGTGCCGTCGCAAGGAGGCGCGGCTGCCCGATCAAGATGGCGCCGGAGCGGTCCGCCGCCAGCTCGCGGTAGCGAGACAGCGCTCTGATGAGCATGAAGCTCAAGAGATAGAACAGAGCAGAGAACGCGAGCGCGGCAAGCTCGAACAGCACCAACTGGCCACCGCCCTGGTTGTTGCCACCCCGGCTCCGGCCGCCGCCGCCGAGCCCACCGAACATGTCGCTCCACAGCAGCATGCGGGTGATGAAACCGGCGAGGATGCCGAGGAAGCTCGCGATCGTCATCACGGCGACATCTCGGTGAGCGACGTGGCTGAGCTCGTGGGCGAGCACCGCCCCGAGCTCCTGCTCGTTCAGCCGCCGCAGGATCCCGGTTGTCACACAGACGACGGCGTGCGACTGGTTGCGCCCGGTGGCGAACGCGTTCGGCATGTCGACGTCAGCGATCGCTACTCGCGGCTTGGGCATATCGGCCAGGGCACAGAGCCGGTCGATGACGGCGTGCAACTGCGGGGCCTGCTCCTCGGTGACGACCTTGGCGTGCATCGCGTACAAGGCGATCTTGTCCGAGGCGTAGTACTGGGCGAACATCAGCCCGAGCGGGATGATGATGATGATCGCGAGGGTCTTTACGAAGATCGCGAGCACGAGCACGAGAATCGCGTAGAAGACGAAGAGCAGGAAGACCGTCGTGAGCATGCGGGCCGTCAGGCCCCTGTCGACGGGAAACTTTGTCTTTGCCAACGGTTGTCAGACCCCTTCAGTAGCTGTTTGTGCGTCGCCGGTGTCCGAGGCGAGAAGCTCCCGCACCTCGGCGATAGTGGCTCCCTTGTGTGGGACTGTCAGGTCCGAGGGGACGATGGTGGTCGGGTCGAGCTCTTGGCCAGAGCTGCGGACCGCCTCGGCAAGCGCCTCTAGAGCCTGGCCGAAACGCTCCTCTTCCTCTGCCTCCATCGCCGCGTTCAGCTGAGCGTCGAGCTCCTCGAGAGAGCCGAGCACGTCGTCAGGCACCTCGAACTGCCCCTCACCGAGAATGCGGACGATCATGACTGACCTCCGTCGCCGCCGAGCGAGAACAGGTCCGGAGCGACTGCCGGTACGGCGCCATCGCCGGCGGCCGAGGCTGCCTCGGGCACGACCTCTGCCGGGGCTGCGTCAGCGTCAGCGTCGGCGTCCTCTGCGGTCTCCGACGAAGCGGCCGGAGCTGCGTCCGAGGCGGCAGGAGCGATCGCAGCGGCGGGTGCTGGGGGAGCAAGCTCGCTCTTCAGCTGCGCAAGCTCGAGGTCGACCTGGCTCTGTGCGCTCGTCTTGTCGAGCTCGGCCTGCAGCGGGTCCGACGAGCCCGAGAGGTCGTTGAGCGCGCCGGAGGCGAGCAGCTCGTCGACAGCGCCAGCTCGGGCCTGCATGTTCGCGATCTTGTCCTGCGCTCGCTGCATCGCCATGCCGGTGTCGCTCATGGACTCGGAGATCCCCGAGACGGCCTCGCCGATCTTCGTCTGGGCCTGCGCGGCGGTGTAGGAGGCCTTCAAGGTCTCCTTCTGCGTGCGGAAGGACTCGACCCGGGCCTGCAGCTGCTGGGTCGTCTGCACGAGCTTGTCCTCTTGCTGCACGAGCTGGTCGTGTTGAACCTTCAGCTGCTCAAGCTGGGTAGCGATCGAGGCACGCCGCGTGAGCGCCTCTTTGGCCAGGTCCTCGCGGTTCTGCGAGATCGCCTGGCGCGCCTGGTCCTGCAGCTTGGAAGCGCTTGCCTGCAGTTGCTGTGCCTGCAGCTCGAGGCGCTTTCGGGCCGTCGCGACATCCGCCACTCCCCGGCGGACCTGCTGCAACTGCTCCAGCTGCTTCTCGTAGGAGAGATCGAGCGTCTCCCTCGGATCCTCGGCGCGGTCAAGAGCCTTGTTCGCCTTGGCCTGCACGATTGACGTGAGGCGCTTCATCACTCCCATTGGCGTACCTTCCTCTCGAGCCCCATCGCGAGACCTTTCTGAATGGAGTCTACGTCGGCGCCAAGATCACAGGCCCCGCGCCAGGTGTCACGGTACCGGCTGGCGCGGGTAGCGTCGCAGGCCATGGACGAGCGGTTCTCACTTCTCACCGTACACGCCCACCCTGACGACGAAGCTTCGAAGGGACCGGGCACAGTGGCGAAGTATCACGCTGCTGGTGTGCACACGGTCCTCGTCACCTGCACCGGCGGTGAGGAGGGCGAGATCCTCAATCCGGCGATGGACACGCCCGAGGTGCGGGCCGACATCGGGGGGGTCCGCGAACGCGAGCTCGACGCCGCTGCCGACGCGATCGGCTACGACGAGGTCGAGCTGCTCGGCTACCGGGACTCCGGAATGGCAGGGAGCGAGGCGAACTCCAATCCCGACTGCTTCGCTGCAGCCCCGCTCGAGGAGGCCGTCGGGAGGCTCGTGGCGATAGTCAGGCGGGTCCGGCCGCAGGTCATCATCGGCTACGGGGAGGACCACAGCGGATACCCGCACCCGGACCACATCCGGGCGCACGAGATCGCCGTGGCCGCGTTCGAGGCAGCCGGGGACCCCGGGCGTTTCGAGGAGGCGGGCGAGGCCTTCCAACCTCTCAAGCTCTATTACACGGTGTGGTCGCGGCGGAGGATCATCGAGACGCACGAGAAGTTTCTCGAGCTTGGCTTGGAGTCGCCTTTCGATGAGGCGTGGTTCAAGCGGGCCGACGACAGAGCGAACCAGGAAGACGACATCACCACGTCGATCGACCTGACGGGCTTCGAGGACGTGAGGCGCGAGGCCCTGCTGGCGCACGCGACCCAGATCGACCCGACGTCGAAGTTCTGGTTCGGGCTTCCGACGCACGAGGCTCGCAAGATCTACCCCTTCGACGATTACGTGCTCGCCCGCAGCCTCGTCGACTCCGACCCGCCCGAGACCGACCTGTTCGCCGGCATCTGGGCGCCGGTCTCGCGCTGACCCGCTAGGCACCGCCGAGCGCCATCTCGGCAGCCGCCGGGTACGGTCACTATCATCAGCGGCTCGTAGGTAACGAGGTCGAAGATCCCGGCTGGACCGGGACGAAGGAGGACGAGATGGCGAAGTGGCTCAGCCAGGAGTGGCTCGACGAGGGGCGCCAGCTGTCGGAGGGCCAGCCCGAGCGGCCCGGGGCGACTGCGCGCATGCAGTACGTCGTGACCGGTGGCCCAGACGGGGACATCAAGTACTACTGGGTGCTGGAGAACGGCAAGCTGCTCGAGTCCCAGCTCGGTGAGCTCGAGGACGCCGAGGTGACGCTCACGCAGAGCCACGACGACGCCATGCGCATCCAAAAGGGTGAGCTCGACGCCAACGCGGCTTTCATGCAGGGCCGGGTGAAGGTGACAGGCAACATGGCAAAGCTCATGTCGCTGCTTCCGATCACGAACTCTCCTGAGTACAAGGCACTGCAGACCCAAATCCTCGAGACCACGGAGTTCTGAGCCGGCGTACCGCCTCCGGCGGCGAGCTCGTGCTCAGTCCGTCGGGGGCCCGCTGGCCCGCATGAGCTCGCGCAGCGCTCGGTAGCCGATCAGGACGACGCCGCTCGCTGCGGCAATCGCTCGCAGACCCGCCTCGTCGACGAGGAACCGGTGATCGTCGACCCTGCCCTCCCAGTCGGGTGACATCGCCCGCAGCTCAGGCGTGTCCGCCGCCGGATGGAAGTAGGCCTCGCTCACGCCCGGCCTCAAGTCGGCTATCAGCCCTTCGATCACCCCGCGGCTTCCCACGCCCGGTACATGGAGCAGGTGGTCCGGGATCACCACGCCTCGCTCGGCCGCAAGCTTTCGAAACGGGAATCCCACCACCCTCTCAGTCGACGCCCCGCTCAGGCGCATCGGGAGCCGGAACTCGTCGGCGAGGTCGAGGTAGACGTCGAAGAACTCGGCTCGCAGTTGGAGCGTCCCCATGTGGGAGTCCAGGTGGCTGACGTCGAAGCCCCAGAAGATCGCCCGTTCTATTTGCGCGCGGCACTCCCGGCGGACCTCGTCGAGGTCGGCGTGGTCCCAGACGTCGGCAACCGTCCTCGGGAAGCCCCCGTCGCCATCGAGCAGCGAAGGTGCCTGGGTGATCGGGCCCCAGCGGTAGAGGTCCCACTCCGCGTTGAGCGTGAGGTGGACGCCCACGTCTTCGCCGCGGTACTCCGCCGCGGCGCCGCGCGCCCACGGGCACGGCACCATCAATGTGGCCGACGTCGCGGCGCCATGGCGGAGCGCGTCGTAGACGCCCAGGTTCGCCGCGTGTGAGGAGCCGAGATCGTCGCAGTTGACGATCAGGAGCCGGGCCCCTTCATCGTGGCCGAGGCGCTCAGCCAGAGTCTTCGTGCCGGGGCTGGTCACCTGCCCAGCTCCTCTTGGAGCGCAGCGTCCTTCCGGCGCACCTCTTCGGCCATGCGAGCGCCGAAGTCCTCGATCCTCCCGGTCAGCGCCGCGTTGCCGACGGCGAGGATCCTCACTGCGAGCAGGCCGGCGTTGCGCCCACCGTCGACCGCGACCGTGGCGACTGGGATGCCCTTCGGCATCTGCACGATCGACAGGAGCGAGTCGAGACCGTCGAAGTTCTTGAGCGCGATGGGCACGCCGATGACCGGCAGCGTCGTGGTGGCAGCGATGACGCCCGGCAGATGGGCCGCGCCCCCCGCCCCGGCGATGACGACCTCGATCCCGCGGCTCGCGGCCGAGCGCGAGTAGTCGAGGGCGTCGTCCGGGGTCCGGTGCGCCGAGAGGACCCGCATCTCCCACTCGATCCCGAACTCATCGAGCGCTTCGGCGGCCTGCCTCATCACCGGCGCATCGGAGTCGCTGCCCATCACTATGGCGACGCTCATTCGAGTGGGGTTCCTTTCGGTTGTCTGTCACCTGGCAGGACCCTAGCGTCGCCTCTTCGGCGGGAGCGGCGATAGGCGGCGGCCTATCAGGCCCAGAGCCGTGCCAACAGCGATTCCGCCCGCTACGTCGGAGGCGTGGTGGATCTTCGTGTGAATACGGCTGGCCGCTATGACGGTCGCCAATGCGAAGTAGAGCGGGGCGAGCTCGTCCTGGTCGGAAAGAAGGGTCGCTGCGCAGAAGGCCGCCGTGGCATGTCCGCTCGGGAAGCTCGAGGTCAGCGGTTGGCGGAACGGGTAGGGGTGGACGATCTCAGAGATCGGGCGACCCCTACCGAAGAGCGATTTGAGACCGGCGTTGACCAACACGGACTCGATCCCAGTGGCGACGATCGCCCGGATAGCGGCTCGCTCGTCGTTCGGCCTGCGACGGAGCATTCGGACGAGGGCGATCATGACCCAGATGAGCCCGAAATCACCGAGCGCCGAGGCCGTGTAGAAGACCCGGTCCGCGAGCGGGTCGCCTCTTAGGCGGTCGAACGCCGTGTCTACCCGGTCGTCGAGCCGCCTGATGGCGTCTCTCATCGGGCGGCGTCGGGATCCCCGCCGAAGGCGGGGCAGTACTGCTGGAAAGCGCACCAGCTGCAAAGTCCTGACGGGCTCGGCCGGAAATCGGAGTGCTCACATGCCCGCTCGATCGCCTTCCAGACGGCCCCCGCGCGCTGCCGGACGCCGCGCATCGACATGTCGGACGGCTCCGAGGAGACTACGACGCGGTCGCGCAAGTAAAGCAGCCGCACCGCCGCCGGCCGCTGCCCGAGGATCTCCTCGCACAAGAAGGCGTACAGCTGGACTCCGGACAGCCGGGATTTCGCCTGCTCGGCGCGGGGCGCCCGCCCCGTCTTGTAGTCGACGACCGCAAAGCGTCCGTCCGGCAGCACGTCGAGCCGGTCGATGATCCCCCGCAGCGTGAGGCCGTCTACCTCGACCTGGAGGTCGAGCTCGAGCCCGACGGGTCGGACCGTGTTGGGGTCCTCGATCTCGTAGTACCGGTCGAGGAGCACTCCGGCCTGCCGCATGAGGACTTCGCGCGCCTCGTCGGTGAGCTCGAGGGCAGCAAGGTCGGCATCGGACGAGGTCAGATCGACGAAAGCCTGCTGCAGCGCCTTCTCGGCCCGGGCCCGGTCACGCTCGCCCTCGTCGGCGTAGGTGAAGAGCAGCTGAAGAGCGCGGTGGACGAGTGTCCCTCTGACAGCCGGGAGGGATGGAGGCTCTGGCAGCCGCTCCAGCACGGAGAACCTGAATGCGAGCGGGCAGCTCGTGAATGCGCTGATCTTCGAAGGCGTGAGTGTGCTCGGGAGATCAAGCGGCGTGACGGTTACCGGCGTGGCGGCGATGGAGGCCATTGCTTGCAAGGCTACGCCGGGGGTGTGTCAAGAGCCCGGATCATCGATGCCGCCACGAGATCTGGCCGCTCGAGCGGCCCGAAATGACCGACCCCTCCGATGACCTCGATTCGGCGGTGGCGCAGCCTGAGAGCGAGCGGTTCGAGAAGGTCCGCACCCCTCGAGTCGGCCTTCGTCCCACACGCGAGGGTCACGGGACTTCTAACGTCGCCCAGCCGCGAGAAGGCGCGGTGAGAGTTGGCGTAGGCGTAGACGCGCGCCTCGTCGGCTGGGCGGCACTTCAGGTGAACCAACCCGTCGGCGTGCTGCTCGAAGCCGTGCTGCACGTATGCCGTGAGCGCTTCGGGGTCGACTGCCGAGAAAGGTGGTTTGGACTCGAAGCTCTTGCGTGCCTCCTCGAACGAGCCGAAGCTCTCCCGGCGACGAAGGGCACCGACCGAGAGGGGGTTCTCAAAATTGGGCGACGGCGGGTCGTCGTCGGGTCGGATTATCGGCTCGAAGCAATACACCGACGAGAAGGTGCCCGGGGCCGCCTCCTCCGCCAGCAGCATCGCCGCGCCGCCCGAGGAGTGCCCGAACCCCATGGGAGAGCCGAGCGCGAGCGCCCCGACTGCACTCAGGAGATCGTCTGCAAAGCCGCGCCAGTCACCTGTCCATGAAGCTGCGGCCCGCGCGTCCCCGTGTGCCCTGTGGTCGATCGAGAAGCACCGGAACCGGGTCCGCAGGTGAGAAACGAGCGGTTCGAACACGTGCCCGTGCAGGCCGGTGGCGTGCGACAGCAGCAACGGCTCGCCGGAGCCACCCATGTCATGCACGACGACCTCGGATCCGTCACGGGTGGTGACGACAATTGGAGGGCGCTCAGGCATCGCGGCAAGTTAGCGGTTGCGCAGCTCCCGCCGTGGACACGTCGGCGGGGCACCACGTAGTAGAAACACCTGCCGTGCAGTCGTTCCTCCAATCCTGGGGCTATCTCGCGCTCGTCGTCCTGACATTCGCCGAAGCAGCGTGCATTCCGATCCCCTCGGAGATCACGCTCGGCTTCGCGGGATACCTCGCCTACGAGCACAAACTCGAGATCGTGCTCGTGATCCTGCTGGCGACGCTGGGCGAGCTGTGCGGTTCTTTCGTCGGGTGGGGAATCGGTCGCTACGGAGGACGCCCCTTGATCGACCGGCTCGGCAAGTACGTCCTTCTCACGAAGACCGACCTCGATCGCGCCCACCGGTGGTTCGAGCGGCGGGGCGAGCCCGCGGTGGCGCTCGGGCGGGTCCTCCCGATCATCCGGACGTTCATCTCGCTGCCGGCGGGCGTCGCTGAGATGAGCCCCGTGCGTTTCGGGCTGGCGACGGCCGGCGGCAGCCTCGTGTGGTGCACTGCACTGTCAATCGCCGGGTACGAGCTCGGCTCGAAGTGGCACGAGCTGACAAAGGGCTTCAGTGACGCTGGCTACGTGCTGGCTGCTTTGGCGGTCGTTGCGATCGCAGCCTTCATCGGGCACCGCTACCTTGCCGTGCGGCGAGAGCGCGAGCAAAAGAGCCCAGCCTGAGCCCTGACGCCTCGACGGCGCTGCTCATCGCCGCAGGCTTCCTCGCCGGCACCTGCAACGGCGCCGCCGGCGGCGGCACTCTCGTGTCGTTCCCCGCCCTGCTCGCAGTTGGCCTCCCGGCGCTGCGGGCGAACATGACATCGACCGTCGGCATCTGGCCGGGTTACGCCGGCGGTGCCGCCGGCTTCCGGTCCGAGTTGGGCGACCAGAGACACCGCGCGCTAACGCTGACGATCCCCGCCTTGGCCGGCGCCGCTCTCGGCTCGGTCCTGTTGTTCACTACGCCGCAGCACACGTTTGCCGCCGTTGTGCCCTATCTCGTCTTTGCTGCATGCCTGCTGTTCGCCATACAGCCGGCCGTGTCGCGGGTCGTCGGCGGGCACGCCACCGAGGTTGGCGCGCCCGCGCCCGCACCTCGCTCGCGGCGCTCGGTGGTAGCTCATGCCGGCACGTTCGCCGGAGCGGTCTACGGCGGCTACTTCGGGGCCGGGCTCGGCGTCGTCCTGCTGGCGCTGCTCGGCCTGACCCTGCCGGACGCGCTCATGCGCACCAACGGCCTGCGGACCGTGCTGTCACTCGTCGTCAATACCGCCGCGGCGATCATCTTCATCGTGCACGGCGACATCGCCTGGGGCGACGCCGGATTGCTCGCGCTGACGAGCCTCGCGGGCGGGTACTTCGGCGCCCGCGTCGCGAGGCGGCTCCCGCCGGTGGCGTTCCGGGTCCTCGTGCTCGGCCTCGGGCTGGCGACGGCGATCAGGCTGCTCGTCGGCTAAGAGGCGAGCGATCCGAACAGGTCGCCCAGCCGTTCGACGCGGTCGAGCACCTGCGCCGGATCGAGACCGAGCAGATCCGCCTTGGCGGCCGCACCCTGTTCGACCTCGTCCCACGTGACAGGAGTCGAGACGCAAGGATGGTCGAGCGCCCGCAACGAGTAGGGCGTCACCGTCGTCTTCGCCATGTTGTTCTGGCTCCAGTCGATCAGGACCTTGCCGGGCCTCAGGGCCTTGGCCATCTTCGAGACGATCAGATCAGGGGAGGCAGCCTCGAGCTCCTCGGCGATCTCGTGGGCGTACTCGTTGGAGTGCTCAGGAGCCCAGCCGAGATCGGCGATCCGTCCGTAGCATTGCAGCCCCTTCGAGCCGCTCGTCTTGGCGAGCAAGTCGATGCCCTGTTCGGCAACCCGGTCCCGGAGGCGCAGAGCCACGTCGCAGCACTCGGTGATGGTGGCCGGCTCACCGGGATCGAGATCGAACACGACAATGTCGGGCGCCTGAGGCGTGTTCTCCGGCCCCACCCGCCACATCGGGCTGTGGAACTCGATGGCCGCGAGGTTGGCGAGCCAGGTGAGCGTGGCGAGGTCGTTGACGATCGTGTAATGAGTCGTGTCACGGTCGCTCTGCTTGGCCGCTCCCCAGCCCGTGCCCTTTCGCGGGAGCGTGACCGTCTGGATCCAGTCCGGAGCGTGGCGCGGGACGTTCTTCTCGACAAAACCACTCGCATCAGTCCCGTTTGGGAACCGCTTTACGGTCACTGGCCTTCCCCGGAGGTGGTTCAGCATCACCGGGGCGATCCTCGCGTAGTAGTCGAGCAGATCGCCCTTGGCGAACCCACTCGGGTAGAGCTGCTTTCCGAGGTTGGAGAGGACGAGCTCCTTCCCGTCGACGTTCACCGAGACCTTGGCGCTGTCAGGACTCACGGACGACCTCCTCCGGGCCTTTGTCGTCACGAAGCCCGCGCCACACGGGATGGCGGAGCCGGTCTTCTGCCGTCCACTCGGAGAAGGCCACCTCACCGACGAGGAGCGGCTCGGCGTAGTGGGCGTTCTTGCGATACCGAGTCGGGATGTCGCCGTCGAAAGGGCTCGACTCTCGCGAGATCGGCTCGAGCTTCTTTGCGAGATCCGCGAGGATCGCCTCCGTGAACCCGGTTCCGACCTGGCCGATGTAGGAGAGGGAGCCGTGATCGGGTAGCCCGAGAAGCAGCGAGCCGATTTGATTGTTCCGGTGGCCCTGACCTTGAGTCCACCCCCCGATCACGACTTCTTGAGTGCGGATGTTCTTCACCTTCGTCCACTCCGGGGAACGCTTGCCAGGCCGGTAGGGCGAGTCCGTGCGCTTGGCGACTACCCCCTCGAGCCCTTGCTGGTTGCTCGCGCTGAGGACATCGATTCCCGGGCCTTCGAAGCGCGGGCTTACGGTCCAAGCATCGCCTTCACCGAGGCCGAGCTGATCGAGCCGCCGCCGGCGCTCGTCGTAGGTCAGCTCGAGCAAGGGCTCGCCATCCGCCCAGAGGACGTCGAAGACGACATAAGTGACCGGCTGCTCCGCAGCGAGCCGCAACGCCTTGGCGGCGTCCGACGAATGAATCCTCGGCTGGAGCCGCTGGAAGCTCGGGCGCCCTGCCGAGTCGAAGGCGACGATCTCGCCGTCGAGGACCACGGTCTTCCCTCCGAGCCTTCCGGCAAGTGCCTGCAGCTCGGGAAACGAAGCCGTCAGGTTGTTGCCGTTGCGCGATTCGAGCCGCAGCTCGCCCCCGTCGACGTACGCGATCGCGCGAACCCCGTCCCACTTGAATTCGTACGCCCACCGGTTGTCATCGGGTGCCGGCAGGTGGCCGAGACTCGCGAGCATCGGCTTGATCGACCGCGGCATTGCCGGCACCGTTCTCGCTGTCATCGGTTCCGGCACGCGCGCTGCGAGTGTGTCAGGAAGCCTGGCGGGCCTGTGCGTTCGCTACTGCTTCGACGAGCTCTTCTCGGCTCATCTTGGAGCGGCCCGGCACCTTGATGTCCTGCGCGAGCTGGTAAAGCTCGTCCCGGCTCATCATCGCGAGCTGTTCTCCCTGTGGAGCCGCCTTCGCCGCCTTCGATCGCGAGCCCGACTTCCCCTCCCCCTTGCCGTTGCCAGCGTGCTTGCCGGCACCTTCACTCGAAGCCTCACCGTCCGCGCCCCCGTTACGGTCCTCGCGCACCCGGTCGACCGAGCGGCGGAGCGCCTCCATCAAGTCGACGACGTTCGTGTCGCGGTCGGCGGGCTTGCCCGTGACCACCTCTTGACCCTGGAGCTTCTGGTCGATCAGCTCCTCGACGCGCAGCCGGTAGCGGTCGTGGTAACTGGTCGGGTCCCACTTGGCGCCCATCGACTCGATGAGAGATATCGCTGTGGTGAGCTCGCGCTCGCGCGGCGGCTCCCCGCTCGGGGCGATCTCTATCTCGCGCGAGGGCTCGCGGATCTCGTCGGCGAAGTACATCGTCTCGAGCGCGAGGACCTCGCCGTTGACGCGGAGCGCCGCGAGGTGCTCGCGGCTCCGCATGACGAACGTCGCGATGCCGACCTTGCCTGACTTGCGCATTGCCTCGATCAAGAGCGCGTAGGGCCGGCCGGCGGCCTCCGTCTTGGGTGCCACGAAGTAGGTCTGGTTGTAGAAGATCGGATCGATGTCGACCTGGTCGACGAAGTCCTCGATCTCGATGGTGCGCGACCCGGAGGGCTCGACCGCCTCGAGCTCCTTCGGCGTGAGCACGACGTAGCGCCCGTCGCCGACGTCGTAGCCCTTCACGATGTCCTGATACTCGACTTCCTCGCCCGTGTTCTCGTTCACCCGCTTGTAGCGGATGCGGTCGGAGGTGCCCTTTTGCAGTTGGTTGAACCGGATCGTCTTCTCCGAGACCGCGGAGTACAGGCCGACGGGAATGTTCACCAAGCCAAAACTGATCGAGCCGGTCCAGATCGCTCGAGCCATCTGTCTATCTCCGATGCTCTTACGTGGCCGCGACTCAATGTGCTGGGCGCGGCCTCTCCCCAGGGGTAACAGCGTACTCATGAGCGGCGCCGAATTACACCCGCAAGCTGGCGCGGCGCTCGGGTGGCCAGAGGGAGGGCGTCGGAGGACGGATTAGTTTCTTACGGATGAAGATGTCACAGCTGTTCGGGTCCACCCTGCGAGAGGCTCCCGCGGGCGCTGAGACCCCCGGGTACCAGCTCTTGCTCCGCGGCGCCTACATCCGTCAGCTCGGACAGGGCATCTTCTCGTACCTGCCGCTCGCGTGGCGGGCGATGCGCCGCATCGAGGACATCATGCGCGAGGAGATGAACGATGCCGGGGGTGTCGAGATGTCGATGCCGATGGTGCAGCCCGGCGAGCTGTGGAAGCGGTCCGGGCGTTACGAGGCTGTGGGGCCGGAGCTCGTGCGTTTCGTCGACCGGCGCGACCGCCCCCTCGTCCTCGCGATGACGCACGAGGAAGTGGTCGCCGGGCTGTCGGCGACCGAGATCCAATCCTGGCGGCAGCTCCCGAAGCTCGTGTACCACATACAGCTCAAGTTCCGGGACGACCCGAGGCCGCGCGCCGGGCTTCTCCGTGTGCGGGAGTTCACGATGAAGGACGCCTACACGCTCGACCGCGACGAGGCCGGCCTCGAGATCCAGTACGAGCGCCTCCACCGCGCTTACGACGAGATCTTTCGCCGCTGCGAGTTACCCGTCATCGCTGTCACCGCCGATGTCGGGATGATGGGCGGCTCCGGGGCGCACGAGTTCATGTACTTGAACCCGATCGGCGAGGACACGATCGTCCTTTGCGACTCGTGCGGTTACGCGGAGAACCGCCAGGTCGCCCGGTCCGCCAAGCCGGCCGCCGACGTAACCGAGGAGCCCTTGCCGATCGAGCGCGTCTCGACGCCCGACACCACGACCATAGACACGCTGTGCAAGCTGCTCGGGATCGCCGCCGACCGCACGGCAAAGATCGTCTTCCTCGCGACCAACTCCGGCCGGTTCGTGGTGGCGGTCGTGCGCGGCGACATGCAGGTGAACGAGACGAAGGTCGGCAACCTCGTGCACGCAGCCGAGCTGCGCCCCATGACGCCCGAGGAGATCCGCGCCATCGGGTGCGTGCCCGGCTACGCCTCGCCCATCGGGGTGGGGGAGCGGGCGACCGTGATCGTGGACGAGCTCGCGGCCGAGTCGCGCAACCTCGTGGCCGGCGCGAACGAAGAGGGCTGGCACCTCATGAACGTGAACTCGGGCCGCGACTTCGAACCCGACATCGTCGCTGACATCACCGCTGCGGACGAGGGCCAGCCCTGTGTCGTCTGCGGCGCCACGCTGAGGACCGAGCGGGGCATCGAGGTGGGGAACATCTTCAAGCTCGGCACCAAGTACTCGGCCTCGCTCGGTGCGAACTACCTCGCTGAGGACGGGACTGAGCAGCCGATCGTGATGGGCTCGTACGGCATCGGCGTCGGGCGGTTGCTCGCCTCGGTCGCCGAGGAGCACCGGGACGAGCGCGGCTTGCGCTGGCCTGCCTCGATCGCTCCTTTTGCCGTCCACTTGTGCGCCCTCGGTGACGAAGGGCTCGAAGCAGCACCGGCCATAATCGAAGAGCTCGAGTCTTCTGGGATCGACGTCCTCGTCGACGACCGCGGGGAGCGCCCAGGGGTCCAGTTCACCGACGCCGAGCTGATCGGCTGCCCTGTCCTGCTGACCGTGTCGAAGCGCTCGCTCGCAGCCGGCGGCGTGGAGGCGAAGCTGCGATCGGCCGAGGGACGCGAGAGCGAGATCGTGCCTACCGGCGAGCTCGCCGCGTGGGTGAACGAGCGCCTAGAGGGCCGGCGGCTCGGCGGCCGCGTCGCCTGAACCCGGTTTGGCGGCATCATCGGCCTCCGCCATCCGCTCGAATTCCCGGTTGAGCTCTGCCCCGAAGAGGATCACGACGCCGGTGAGGAACATCCAGAGCAGCGTGACCGCCACGCCGGCGAGGGCCCCGTACGTGCGGGACTCATGGGCGAAGTGGTCGAGATAGAACGAGAAGATTCCCGCAGCCAGCACCCATCCGACAGCCGCCACCACGCTGCCGGGGCTCACCCACTCCCAAGACGACTTCGGCCGAGCCACCCCGAAGCTGTAGTAGGCCGACAAGAGCAGCATCACGAGCACGAGTGACCCGCCGTAGCGGATGACGAGCAGGGCGGCGTGGTATTCCGGTTTCACGAGCGCGAACGCTGATGGCAAGAGCTCTGCCAACGGGGTCCCGAGCACGAGCAGCACCGAGGCGACGCCCCCGAGGAGCATGGTCACGCCGATCAAGGGAATGGCGACGAGCCGCCTCCCGAAGAAACCCCGATCTCGCGGCACCTCATACGCCACGTCGAGGGCGACCTGCAGGGCGGACATCGCCTCGATCGAGCTCCAAAGGGCCACGACCACACCGAGCACGAGCTCGACGAGGTTGACCTGCTTGCTGGCGGGCTTGAGCAGCTGCGCGTTCAGGACCTGTGACATCTGAGCGGGCAGGAGCACGCTCGTTGCATGCAGGAGATGGTGCAAGGTCGAGCCGGAGAGGCCGACGAGACCAAGCAGCCCGACCGCCGCGATCAGGATCGGCAACAGCGCGAGGAAGCCGTGGAACGCGAGGCTGGCGGCGATCATCGTGACGCGGTCGTGGGCGGCTTCGGTCACGACGCGCTTCGCGAGCGAGGGCCACTTCGAGGGCGGGACCGTGAGTACCCGAGCGCGGTGGGGCTTGGTCGTCCCGCGCTGATGAGCCATGTCGGCCGACTCTTACCCGGCTAGGGCTGGCGGTCAAACGTAACGAAGGATCCTTACCGGCCGCATGCCCTGGGCGATCCGCTCGAAGGTCGATCCGCCGTCGCGTGAGTGGAAGACCTGCCCGTCGTGGGTCCCGAGTGCGACCTGGCCGGAGATGGCAGTGACGCTGCCACTGTCTAGGTTGAACGGGAACGAACCTGGGAGGCCCCCGCCCGCCCCGCAAGGCTCGAGAGCCGACCCGAGCGTGCAGCGGTAGAGGCGCCCGTCGCTCGTCTGCGGTCCGGTCGAGGCGGTGACGTAGGCGGTGTCGCCGTCGAGCGCGACGGCTCTCGCATACGGCGCGTGCAACCCCTCGGCCGTCCATTGCCAGCTGTCACCGTTGTCGTCGCTCCAGCCGAGCCCTCCTTGCGCCGCGACCGCAACCCGCCCGTTCGGCCCTGCGACGATCTCGTGCACGTCCGTCTCCGGAGCGAGGACGCTCCTCCACGAGCTCCCCTGGTCGTCGGATCGCCATACGCCGCCGACGTGCACGTTGGCGAACCACCGGTCGTCGCTCGTGACCGCGATGGACCGCAGCTCCAACTCGCTCCCGGCCGGGTTCCGCCAGGTGTCCCGACCGGGCACGGAGTCGAAGGAGGTCACGGGATTGATGGCGCCGGCGAGGCTCACGGTCATGAGGTGGGCGCCGACGAGGCCGACGAGCAGGTCGCCGGTTGCCGTCGCGGCCATGCTCTGCGCGCCGGTCGTCGAAAGCGGTACCAAGGGTGCCAAGTCGACGTCCTCGACCTTGTCGATCCGCTCGCCGTCGAGCAGGACGCAGACGCCGGGGGCCGACCCGATCAGCCCTTGGGCGGACGGGTTGGCCGTCAGTGCTGTGACGGAGACGTCGAGGGCGAAGGTGTAGCTGCGGTCGAGGTCCTCGAGGTGGGTTGTCGTGCCAACGATCAGCATGCCCCTGTCCTACACCGTTCCCGCACCAGTGCGGGTTCGCTCGGTACCGAGGCGACGTTTCCCATCGGCCCGATCGTTGCACCAGACTGGCGACGATGGACAGACAGGCGCTCGCTGCGAGGATCAACGACCTCTGCCGGCTGGAGGGCTCGTTCACCCTTCGGTCCGGTCAGGTGACTGACCACTACTTCGACAAGTACCTCTTCGAAGGAGATCCGGGGCTCCTGCGCGAGGTGGCCGCCCACATGATCCCGCTCGTGCCCCCCGGCACGGAGGTGCTGGCCGGGCTCGAGCTCGGCGGCGTACCGGTTGCCACCGCGCTCTCGCTCGCGACGGGGATCGAGGTCGTGTTCGTGCGCAAGGTGGCGAAGTCCTACGGGACGGCGAAGCTCGCCGAGGGCGGCCAGGTCGCCGACCGGCAGGTGCTCGTCGTCGAGGACGTGATCACGACAGGCGGCCAGGTTGTGATGTCGACCGATGATCTGCGGAACCTTGGTGCCCACGTAGAACAGGTCCTATGTGTCATCGACCGGAGCGGCGGCGCGCACGAGGTGCTCGATGATGCCGGACTGACGGTGATCTCGGTCCTGACTGCGGACGACCTCGACGAGGCGGCGGCGGGAGTAGCGGCAGCCTCGAGCGTCAGGCAGCTTCATCGCAACGCCCGCCGGGTCCAAGACGCGCTCCAAGCTGCCGGGTCCCGCTCCCGGGTGATAGAGGTAGAGACCTCCGCCCGGACTGCCGAGGAGGCTGCGGCGACGCTCGGGGTAGAGGTGGGCCAGATCGTCAAGTCCCTCGTCTTCGTGGCTGACGGTGAGCCGGTGCTCCTGCTCGTCGCGGGCGATCGCCGGGTCGATCCCCACCAGTCGGCTCAGGTGCTCGGGGCGGCGAGCCTCGCGCGTGCCGACGCAGAGGTGGTCCGTTCCGCGACTCGCTTCCCGATCGGGGGAGTTGCACCGCTCGGGCACCCGTACGCGATCAGGACGCTTGTGGACCGGAGCCTCGAGCGTTTCGAGGTGGTCTGGGCGGCCGCGGGTACGCCGCACGCCGTGTTCCCGACCTCGTTCGGCGAGCTAGTGGAACTGACGAGCGGCACCGTCGCCGACGTCGGATGAGCCATGCTCGCCGGCGGCCCCGCTAAGTCCCTGGCGGCGACCGGATAATCAGGAGGTGCGTCTCGTTGGCGGCCTGCGAGGACGAGCGACACGCCGGTCACAGGTTCGGCCATCGCGCTAGAGAAGCTCGAAGTCCTCGAGGTTCACGTCTCGGGTCTGGGTCCAGTAGTCGAGGAGGCTGAACGGCCAGTTCTGCGTGATCTTTCCCTCTTTGTTCTTGTACCAGGTGTTGACGTCGGACACTCCCCACGCCATCGAGCGGTTGCCTTCGTCGACCCAGCGCTGGTAGCGGTCGAGCACCTCGGGCCGGCAATCGAGCGCGGCATGGCCGTCGGCGAGCAGGGCCTTCAGGCACTGCTGGACGTAGAAGACCTCGCACTCGGAGAAGTAGATGATGCTGCCGTTGATGACGATGTTCGTGTTCGGCCCGTACAAGCAGAACAGGTTGGGGAAGTTCGGCATGGTGATGCCGAGGTAAGCGCTCGCCGTACCGGACCACTGCTCCTGCAGATCGGTGCCCATCCGGCCGGTCACTTTCATCGGCATGAGGAACTCCGACGCTGAGAAACCCGTCCCGTACACGATCACATCGACCTCCCGCTCCCGCCCATTTGCGGTCCGGATACCGGTCGGCGTGATCTCGGCGATCGGGTCCGTCACGAGCTCGACGTTGTCCCGCGACAAGGCGGCCGCCCAGCTGCCGTCGTCGCGGATCATGCGCTTGGCGGCGACGGGGTAGTCGGGGATGACGCGGGTGAGAAGGTCAGGGTGGTTGGCGAATTCAGCCTCTATGTAGGCCTGCATCAGGATGCGGGCGAGCTCGTTGACGCCGCCGACCGAGTTGTTCGCTTCGCGGTCCCACGACTCGTCGACCCGGCCCGCCGGCAGCAGGCCTTCGACGTTCCGCCAGAACGTCCAAAGCCGGTTCCAGTTCGCGTAGGCCGGCAGGTTCTCGAAGAGCCAGCTCTGCTCGGCGGATACGTCGGAGGTGTAATCCGGTGTGGGGATCAGCCAAGCAGGCGTCCGCTGGTAGACGTCGAGGCGGGCAACTTCGGCGGCGATGCTCGGGATGACCTGCATTGCGCTCCCGCCCGTGCCGATGACGGCGACTCGCTTGCCGGCGAGGTCCACGGTGTCGTCCCACTCGGCCGTGTGGAAGGCCGGGCCTGCGAAGCGCCCGACCCCCTCGATGTTCGGGAGCTGAGGCCGGTTGAGCTGCCCGACGGCACTGATGACGGCGTTCACGACGAGCGTCTCGCCGCTGGGATCGCGACCATGTGCCGGGCCGACCTCGAGTTGCCATTCGTGGCGCTCGTCGTCCCAGCTCGCGGAACGAACCTCTGTCGCGAACCTGACGTGATCCCGGATGCCTGCGCGGTCGGCGAAGTTGCGGAAGTAGCCGAGCAACTCGGGTTGGCTCGAGAACAGCTGGGGCCAGTCGTCGCGCTGCTCGAAGGAGTAGCTGTAGAAGAGGTTTGTCACGTCGACGCGGCAGCCCGGGTACTGGTTCTTCAGCCACGTGCCGCCGACGTCGTCCGCTTGTTCGAGGACGACGAAGTCGATACCTGCCTGCTTCAGTCGGTAGGCGGCGAGGAGCCCCGACATGCCCGCACCGATTACCGCGACGGAAAAGGGCCGGTCAGGCGCGAGCGCCTGCTTGCTCCAGTCCGGCGCCCGGAGGTCCTCGAGCCCGAGCTCCTCTTCGAGCAAGAGGGCGTAGTCGTCGATCCCGTCACCGGAGCCGGCTGCGAGGAACTGCAGGAGAGGCCGTAGCTCTTCGTCGGAGAGGGGAGCGAGCTCGTGTGCCCCGCTGTCGCGGAAGCGGACGAGCGCCTCGTAGGCAAGCTGTCGCCCGAGCGCCATCGCCTCGGCTGTCAGCCCTGCCTCCGGTTCGAGCAATCGGTCCGGGTCTGGCCTGAGCTCGTCGCGAAGTAGTGACAGGTCGCCTGTCAGCCAGGCGATCGCCGGCATGAGGGCAGGTACCTCTGCCACCTCAAGGGCGCGGCGAATCGTCTCGTCGTCGTCGAGACCGGGAGGGAGGGATCGGACCGAGGCGGTTGTGCTCACAGGTTGAGTATGTCAGCCATGGTCGGCGGCGGTGGCGCCTCGTCGAGGCTGCTAAACCGTCAGGGTCGGGGACGAGGAGGAGTCGCAATGGCCTTTGCTCACAACGGTGACGTCGAGATCTACTACGAGACCTTCGGCGATCCGGGGCGCCCGGCCCTGTTGCTGGTCAACGGGCTGGGAAGTCAGTGCATCAATTACCGCGTGGAGTGGTGTGAGAGTTTCGCCTCCGCCGGCTACTTCGTGATCCGATACGACAACCGCGACGTCGGCCTGTCGACGAAGTTCGGCGACGAGATGCCCGACGTGGCGGCGGTCGCCCGCTCCGTGGCGGAGGGGGACTTTGCCGATGTGCCTTACCTGCTGACAGACATGGCGTCCGACGGGCTCGCAGTGCTCGACGACCTCGGGATCGAGCGGGCGCACGTCATGGGCCTGTCGATGGGAGGGATGATCGTCCAGACGATGGCAATCGAGCATCCAGAGCGCCTGCTCACGGTGACTTCGATGATGTCCACGACGGGCGACCCGGACGTCGGGCAATCCACCGAGGAGGCACGCCGGCTGCTCCTGACTCCGCCCGCGAGCGACCGTGACGGATACATCGCCGGCTCGTTGGCAGGCTTGCGCATCTGGGGGAGCCCCGCCTGCTTCGACGAGGAGCGGTTGGTGGCGAACGCGGGCGAGGCTTTCGACCGGAGCAACTTCCCTTCGGGGCGCGTCCGGCAGCTGATCGCCATCATGGCGTCGGGGAGCCGCACGGCCGCCCTCCGCAACGTCAGCGTCCCGACGCTCGTTCTTCACGGCAGCGCGGACACGCTCATCGACCCGAGCGGCGGGCGCAGGACGGCCGAGGTGATCCCCGGTGCGCGTCTCGAGCTGCTCGAGGGCATGGGTCATGACTACCCGCCGCAGTACTGGGAGCCGATCGTCGAGCTCGTGACGGCGCACGCCGCTCAGGTGCCGGTCGAATCCTGACGGGGCGCCGGCGAGTGTTTAGCCGGCCTCCGTCGCCACCGGTGGGAGGTCGCTCGTGCACGCCGCGCACCGCGTCGCCGCGAGGGGAACCTCTGTCAGGCAGGCCGGGCAGTCGCGCGTCGTCGCCTCCTCGGTCTTGGCTTTACGGGCCTGGCTCACGTTGTACGGCTTCACGACGATGAAGAAGACGGCGATGGCTACGGCAAGAAACGCGATGATCTCGTTCAGCACGTCGCCGTAGAGGAACGTGCTTCCGTGGATGGTGAACGACAACGACTCGAAGTTCGCCTTGCCCGGGATCGAGATGAGCGGGGTGAGGATGTCCGCGACGATCGCCTTGATGACTGCCTGGAAGGCAACGCCTATGACGACCGCGACGGCGAGCATCACAACATTGCCCTGCAAGATGAAGGCCTTGAACTCCTTGAGCATTGCGGAATCCTCCTGTGTTTGTTAGCGACGTCACTCGCGGATCTGTCCGACAACTCTAGATAGGCGGAGGCTCGACTCGCTCTACCGAGTGGACACGATCCAGTGAGCGGTCGAATGAGGCGATCCTTGCCACGCCGGTGCTCTCCGCACAAGCGACGAGGTATGCCTCAGCGAAGTCGATCCTGTGGGTCTCGTACACCTCGATCGCACGCAGCAGAAGTGGCGGGTCGACGCACACGACCGAGTCGAAAGCGATCAGCGACCGAAGCGACTCGGCAACCTGGTCGCGCGGCGCCTCGTAGAAGGACTCGAGAACGTAAACCGTCGCGGCGGCCACCAGGTCAGTGAGCAGTAGGCCGCTCTCGTTCGCGAGGTAAGCGGTCGCTCGGCTAGCCATCTCGGGCGGGTCGCCAGTCAGACCCGACTTCGGCGGCTCAACAATGAAGGGCCTGCTCACGAGGTCGCGGTGAGGCGGTTTTTGCCCTACAACGGTGATCGGGGTCGTTCAGGCGACGCGTGAGCGCCAGGCGGAGATGTCGACGCCGATGGCGGCGAGGATCTTGGCCTGGAAGGGGTTAGGTCTCGTGACGACCTGGCGCTTGTCGCCGTTGGTGTCGACAAAGCTGATGATGCGGACGCGCTCGAGCCCGCGAAGTGCGCGGCGCGCCGTGAGCTGTTGGCCGTCTAGGTCCGGGTCGCCGATCCGTGCTCGTGCGAGGTCGAGGGAGATGACCGACTCGATCACAGCGGCGAGTACGCAGATCGCGACGTGACCGCGCACGCGCTTTTCGGTGTAGTGGAAGACCGGTCGCAGCGCGAGGAAGTCCTTCAGGACCCGAAAGCGCCGCTCGACCGATTGGAGGCTCTTGTAGTGCGAGACGACCTGGGCGGTCGAAGCAGACTTCTTGTCGAGCGAGGTCGTGATCACATACCGGCCCGAGAGGAGGCGCTCCTCGTAGTCCATGTGCTCTTCGTCGTACTCCCAGGTGAAGATCCCATGGGCGATCTTGGTCGTAAAGCACCGGCCGACGCCTGAGTCCCTCAAGATGCGGTCTGATGCGGCACCGATCTTGGCCGGGTCGGCGAGTCGACCAGATCTCACCCGGTCGGCAAGTGCGATCAGGCGGTCTTCGGTCCGTGCGAGGAGCTCAGTTCGCCTCCGATCGTCGCGAACATGGCGAGCAGGCGAGTCGACGACGACATAGCGCCGTCCCTCGTGGGTGACCTCTGTCGCTTTCGTCCCGTCGTCTCCGACCGGGACGAACACGGCGTCGTTCCTCGCGACGGCCTCCAGCACGCCAGCCACCGCCGGGTCGCGATGGAGCCGTGTCGCGAGCACGTGGTCAAAGCCGTTCGCCTCGACCTGTTTCAAGTTCTCCTCGGAGACGAGACCACGGTCAGCCACAAGGGCGATCCGCCCGACCCCGAAGCGTGCCTGTAGGTCGGCCATCAGAGCCGGCAGTGTCGACCGGTCGGCGGTGTTGCCCGAGAAGACGTGATGGGCGATCGGGATGCCGTCAGAGGTGACGAGCAGGCCGATCACGATCTGGGGTCGGTCGTCCCGGTGATCGCGGCTGTAGCCGAAGGCCTTCGAGGGAAAGCGCACGGAGGGCTTCACGTCGCCCTCGAAGTAGCTCGAGGTGAGGTCGTAACAGACAAGCCGGAGATCGAGGTTTGCCAGAGTGCACAGCTCGGTGAAGCAGTGCTGTTCGATCTCGTCCTTCGCCTCGGCCACGGCGTCAAGGGCGCGATAGAGACGGTCGAGCGACGGGGCGCTTCGGCCGTCGGGAACTGCGGCGTCGGCACCGAGCCAGTCGGTGACACAGCGACGCTTGGAGGAGGGATCGACGAGCCGGTTCGCCACCATGGTGAACACCGCGTCTCCGAGACCTGCCGAACGCCGGCGAGAGCCCACGCGATCGAAGAGCTCGTCGAGCTGGAGTCACTCGCTGGATACTGCCAGCGGATCTCTGACTCAGGTCACTAGTTTGGCATTGTGCCGGATGATGACTTCCTGCTCTTTGCTAGATCCGGGTTCGGGGCGACGTGGCGCTGAGCAAGTCGCTCGAAGGAGCGGTGACACCGTCGATCACGCACGAGATCGACCAGCGGTGGATCGCTGCGTACGCCGCCGGCATAGGAGATCACGGCCTTCAGTATGTCGACGGTGAGTGTCCCGGGGGCATACGGGCCCATCCCATCTTCCCGGTGTGCCTCGAGTGGCCGTTAGTGCAAGAGGTGAGCCGCATCGCAATGTCAGCGGGGCTGTCTCCCGACGAGGCGATGCGCGGGGTCCACTCCACACATTCGCTGCGGCTTCACCAGCCGATCCGACCGGGCGATGTGCTCACTACTTCAGCCAGGGTGGCCTCGGTCACGGAAGGGCGCGCCGGGGCCAGGCTGGTGATCGAGCTCGAGACACTTGACGGCGTGCGGCGACCGGTAGCCACGACGAAGATGGGCGTGGTGTTCCTGGGGGTGACCAGCGACGCGGCGGAGGGAAGCTCACCAAGCTCACCCCAGGGCAAACCTGTCGAGCTCGACGTTCTCCGTGAGCTCAGAGTGCCGATTGAGCCGACGACAGCCATCGTCTACACCGAGTGCGCCCGCATCTGGAACCCGATCCACACCGATCCGGTCGTCGCTAGGAGCGCTGGGCTGCCCGGTCCGATTCTCCACGGCACGGCCTCGCTCGCGATCGCCGTGAGCCTGGTCATGGAGATGGCCGGGCCGCACCGTCGGATGGCCGCGGTGGACGCCGAGTTCGCGGCGATGGTGGTCGTGCCGTCCGAGATCACGGTGCAGGTCGGGCAACTGCAAGAGAGCGAGCCCGGCTCGGTACTCGCGAGATTCGAAGTTCGCAACGCCCGTGGCGAGCGCGCGATCCGTGGCGGGCTCGCGGGGCTGATCGCTGTGACTTGACTCTGGGGCCCTGACGGTTGGTGGTGCACGCCCACCTAGCCGTTCAGTCGATGGAACCCCGGGGCACCACCCACTCGGCCGTCAGCTGGGGATATACGCCGATGATGTGCTCGAAGTCAGTGTCGTAGTGAAGAACAGTTGCGGTGGACTGGACAGCGCTTGCGGCGATGGCGACATCGATCACTCCAGCAGCGCGGCCCTTACCGGCGCGCCAGAGTGCGGTCCGGATGTCGATGATGATCTGGTCGGTCTCGGGCGAAGCGGGCAGATAGAGCCACGAGGTCCTCAGGCGTTGCAGACCGGTAGCGTGTTCTGCTGCGGACCGAGCGCTGAACGCGAACTCGTCGAGAGTAAGGGCGCAGCAACACAATTCGTGCTCGGCATGGAGGATCGCGGCGACGGCGCTCTGTACCTCGACACTACGGGGCAGGCGCTGGAGGACGCTGTTGTCAACGAGATAACGGCTCACCTGCGTGCGGCTGCACGGACCTCTGGATCACGAAGGTCAGCGACCGGATCCGTCGCGATGATCCAGTCGACGGTCTCCCGCTGGTCGTGCAGGCGCACCAACTTCGAGAGGGCGGTGTTCACGGCGTCCTTCTTGGTGGTCTTCGGGCCGAGAAGTGCTCGTGCTCGCTCGAGCAGACCCTCGTCGATGTCGATAAGCGTCTTGGACACGACCCTCCTCCAAACACTGCTCTGCAATACCCCAGTATATCCTGACTTGATATACGGTAGCGGCGGTGCCCAGTATCGTGGCCCCGCTCATTTCGTTGTGGTCCACGCCTCCACGCCGCTTTGGGTGGGTACGAAGAGCATCGCGTCGCCGACGGCCGGCGTGACGAAATGCTCGAGGCCGTCGGTCGGGCGCTCGATGACGACCTTGCCGGTCGTGGGCTTCATTCCATAGAGCGCTCCGGCGTTCCAGTCGAGGGCCCAGACCAGCCCGCCAGCGACGATGGGCGGACCGTTCGGAGAGCCGGTCGAGGGCGACCAAGCCTGCTTGAACGTCATCTTGGCGATGTCGATCTCGACTGCCTCGGTGCCGCTCCCGCACGGCGCGTACACGTAGGTGCGCTTGGTGGCACCGGATCCGATCACGTCTGCCGCGTCAGCACCGAATGCTCCGCTGCCTCCGCCGCAGAGGTCTCCCGTGAACGCGCCCTTGCCGACGCCGCCGAGAGGTGAGTCCTTCATGAGGTCGCCGAAGCTGCCAGACGACGCGGGCTTCCCGGCCGCGAACAACAACGACGTGCCCGGTACCGCAACGGGACCGGCCGAACCGAGATCCCAGTCGTCCTCGTTCAGCTGCACCCAGTTCTTCGGTGCCCAGTAGCCGAGTCGCTTCAGCTCCGGAGACAACTCGACGACCGAGTTGCCTTCGTCGTACTTCGTGTTCGAGCTCCCGTTGCCGGTGGCGACGTACAGGTTCCCGTTCGGCGCGACGAAGGCCCCGCTCGTACCCCAGATGCCCCCTTCGCGCTGAGTGGGAACCTGGTAGCTGAGGAGCGTTCCCTTACCCGACTCCGGCAGGCCCACGACGTAGCCGTGGTACTGGCCGCAGTCTCCGTCGAGGCCGCCGTACTCGGCGTAGATCCGCCCACCGAGGAGGGTGAGGGCCGGGCGCTGCTGCTCGGCAGCGATGTAGTAGTAGTTCGAGTGGTTTGCATGCGGCGGGTCGATCTGCCGGTTCCAGAGCTCCTTGTGAGTGCTGAGCGACACGGCGACGAGCTCGTGCTTGATGTCCTGCCACTTGTTGCCGCCGACCTCGGTCTCCTCGGCGGCGAAGATCTCGCTGGCTCCCTTGTCGATGACGGGCGTCCCTGTGATGCCGAGCGGGTCGATGTCACCGCAGCTCCCACCCAGGGTCGGGGCGGTGTCGACCACTGACGTGCTGACGGCGGTCCCGACGTGGACGTGCCAGAGGACCTTTCCCGTCGTCGCCTTGATTGCATAGATCGTGTCGTTCTCGGTGCCGACGTACACCGTTGCGTTGTAGACGAGCGGCTGGCCGTAGACGGCACCGTCGAGGGAGTCGTTCCACTTGGGCGCGGACGAGAGTTTGGCGATCGCCGGGTCGACCTTGTCCCTTCCTGACCGGGAGTTGCCGTACCCGTACGTCGTGAGCGCGCCGAGCGATGGCGCCGCCGCTTTGGTGCGGACTGTGGGCGGAGGCGGCGACGTGGAGGAGGGCGTCGTCGCCGCCGGACTGGTCGTCGCCGGAGCGCCCGCCGCCGAAGCGGTCGAGCAACCTGCGGCGGCGACGGCGAGAGCCGCACCTACACAGCTGGCTGTGAGCCGCCGGCGGCTCCTGTCCTCACGTCCTTGGGCCATGGGCCGCACCTCTCGTCGCCGAGTCACGTAACTTGCCGCCAGCGTAGTTACACCTCCCCCGCCTGAGGGTTCAGCGTGAGGGTGCTTCTGTGCGCACCGGCGTCTCTGTGCTGGGGTCCATCTCGCGCAGCGGGTCGCCCTGGCGATCGGCGTCTCGCATCCCCGGGAGGAAGAGGAACGCGATGGTGGTCACCGAGCCGATCGTGCCGGCGAGCACGAGCGTCATTCGCACTCCGAGGAGATGAACGAGCGGCGGGGTCAACGCGTAGCTGAGCGGGAGCAGGGCGGTCGAGACGCACCAATCGATGCTCGACACGCGCCCGAGCATCGAGTTCGCGACCCGGCGTTGCTTGAGCGTGGCCCACACGACAGTCCCGACCGCTTCGGCACCGTTGATCACGAAGGCCGCGCACGCCAGACCCCACGCGTGGGTGGCGATGCCGTAACCGGCGACGGCCAACGTCGCCACCGTCCACCAGACGTACATCCAGGTGATCGGTCGCCGCACGTCGGGGCGCCTCGCGACGAAGAAGGCGCCGATGAGCGCGCCTAGGCCTCCCACTGCCAGCACTGCCCCATAGGTCGTGGCGCCGGCGTGTAGCGAGTTCCGGACGAGATAGGGCAGCAGCACCTGCGTCGGCCCTATGAAGAGAAGGTACGTGATCGTCGCGGACACGAACGTGCCCCACAGCCAGACGTGGCGACGAACGTAAGCGAGTCCCTCGCGCACATCGCTCCGGAGCGTCGTCTGCACTTCTGGGGGCTCCGACGCGATCGGGGCGAGGCGCCACACACACCAACCCGAGAAAGCGAACGTGAGCGCGTCGAACCCGAAGGCGCCGCCCGGGTGCAGGAGGACCACGGCAACCCCCCCGAGCGCCGGGCCCGCGAGCTGAAGGGCGAACGGGCGCATGAACTGGTCCACGGAGTTGGCCTGAGTGAGCTCATGTGAGGGAACGAGCTGCGGTACGAGCGCGTCGAGTGCTGGCGATGCGAACGCCGCAGCTACCCCGATGAGCGCCGCGGCGACATAGAGCTCCCAGAGATGGACGTCGCCCGCCACCGTGACTCCGGCGAGACATGCGAGCGCAAGCCCGCGCGTCACATCGGACAACAGCAGTATCGTCCGACGATCCATACGGTCGGAGACAGCTCCACCGACGAGCAGCATGGCGACCTGTGGGAGCGACATTGCGATCCCGACGTAGGCGAGGGCGGAGGGTCGGTCAGCGATCGCATAGACCTGCCAAGCGACGGCAACAAGGAAGACCCCGTCTCCGAGGAGAGATACCGCAAGGCCCATCCAGAGCAGTCGGAACTCCCGCCGTTTGAACGGTGTCGTGAGTCCCAATGCTGCCGGGCTCCTGCTCACGCCGCGTGGCGGCCAGGCTGCATATCGAATCGTTGCGCGAGGGCCGAGAGGACCTCGTTCAAGTGGTCGATCTCCTCATCGGTGTTGGCAGCGGTGATCTGCACCCTGAAGCCGACTTGTTCTCTCGGCACCAAGGGGTAGGCCGCCAAGGTGACGTAGATGCCATTCTTGAACAGGAACTCGCCCACGGCGTCGATGTCCTCGCTGTTCGCCAGTGGAAGCTCGATGATCGGCAACTTCGAGGTGTTGGGCGTGCGAATGCCGAGGGTATCGATGTGGTCGAGCACCCGCGTCGTCTTGAGGTACAGCGATCGCCGGATGTCCTCACCTTCCTCCTCGTTGACCTCGAGGCCGGCAAGCACGGTCGCGAGCGAGGCGGTCGGCGACGGACCCGAATACAGGTAGGGGGGCGCAGCGACTTTGAGGAAGTTCTTGAGTTTCGTCGGTAGTGCCAGGAACGCGAGGAGCGAGGAGTACGACTTGGAGAAGCCGGCGACGAGAACGATGTTGTCGTACGACTCGTCAAAGTGACGAACGATTGAGTTCCCGCGGTGACCGTAGGGCACCTCTTTCGAAGGAGACTCGCCGATGACGCCGAACCCGTGAGCGTCGTCGATGTACAAGAGGGCATCGTTCTCGCGACACACCCGTGCGAACTCGACGAGATTCGGCGCGTTGCCGGTCATGGAGTTGACGCCGTCCATGCACACAAGTCGGGACAGCCCGGCAGGGAGCGACCTGAGCATGTCTGCGAGGTAGTCCGAGTCGTTCGAGCGGAAGCGGCGCAGAGTCGCACCGTTGGCGCGGGCGTGGGCGCATCCGTCCCACATCGTCTTGTGCGCCTGCGCGTCGAGAAGGACGGCTCCTTGGCCCGCAAGGACGGGAATGACCGAGGAGTGGATGTGGGTGATCGTCGGGAGCAGCAAGGTGTCGGGCGCCCCGAGCAACTCGGTCATGTGCTCCTCGATGTCGACGTAGAGGCGAGGACTGCCGAGCAGGCGCGACCAGCTGGGATGGGTACCCCACTGCTGGAGCGCAGACTGAACTGAGGCAATTATCTTCGGATGCCAGTCAAAGCCCAGGTAGTTACAGGAAGCGAAGTCAGTGAGCCACTTGTCGCCGACCCGAATCTGCCGCACACGCACCTCGTCGATGACGGCATCCATCATCGGGTGGGAGGAACGTAGACGCTCGAGGTCCGCCCAGCGCTCGTCGACCCGCACTCGTTCGGAGGAGACTTGCGGGAACGTCGACGTCATCTTTGTACCCCAGTCGCATGGAGGTGACCATTGAGGGCCACCCCGTTCGATGTGGACCCATCCGGCAGGACCAGCGCATGCTGACGCGCGATCAGCTCACCGATCGCCTGGGCAGTGCCGGGTCGCTCGAAGAAGAAGCCCTGCCCGTAGTGGCAAGCCATCGCGCGCAGCCCGGCGACCTGTCGCGGCTGCTCGATGCCCTCGGCAATCGTCTGCAGGTGGAGCGTCCTTCCGAGCTGGACGATCGCGTCTGCTAGCGCGCCCTCCTCGACCGAGTCGCCGACCCCGTCGACGAAGGACTTGTCAACCTTGAGGATGTCGATCGGGAACCGCTGCAGATAGCTGAGCGATGAGTAGCCCGTGCCGAAATCGTCGATCGCGAACTGGACACCGAGCATCTTCAAGTCGATCATGCGAGTCACGACTGCGCCTGCGTCTTGGAGCAGAGCACTCTCGGTGATCTCGAGCACCAGGCTCGCGGGATCGAGGCCGGCTAGCTCGATCGCCCGAGCGACGTCGTCGACGATGCCCTCTTGCTGGAAGTGCCGGGCAGAGATGTTGACACTGACCGTCAGCTCGGGTGCGCCCGCGACGTGCCAAGAGCGCGCTTGCTTGCAGGCCTCCTCTAGCACCCACCGCGAGAAGGGGATGATGAGCCCGGTGTCCTCAGCCAGTGCGATGAAGTCCTTCGGAAGGCAGAGTCCGCGGACCGGGTGGTTCCAGCGAGCGAGAGCCTCCACCCCGATGATTCGGCTGTCCGCCAGGTCCACGATCGGCTGGTAGTACAGCTCGAACTCCCTCGCGTCGAGGGCGCGCTGCAAGTCCGACGTCCGCTCGAGACGTTCGATGATGGCGTCTCGCAGCATGGGCTCGTACACCTCGCAGCAACCCTTGCCGCGTGCCTTCGCCGCGTACATTGCGACGTCCGCCGCTTGCAGCAAGTCCGACGGGCTGTCCGAGCCCTCTGGGCTGAGGGCGATGCCCAGGCTCGCCTGCACGTTGACCTGCTGATCCCCGACTGTCACCGTCGGACGCAACGAGCTGATGATCCGCTCAGCGACGAAACGGGCTTCCTCGAGGTCGCGCACGTCTTCGAGCAGGACTGCGAACTCGTCGCCTCCGAACCTCGCCGCCGTGTCGCCGGCTCGCAGGGCCTCCGTCAGGCGTTGCGCAACGGCCACGAGGAGTTCGTCCCCAGCTGAGTGCCCGAGAGTGTCGTTGATGATCTTGAAGTCGGCGAGGTCGATGAAGAGCACCGCAAGGGGCCTTTGCGAGCGAGCTGCTCTCGCGAGCGCCTGCTCGAGCCGGTCCCCGAACAGCGCCCTGTTGGCCAGTCCGCAGAGCGAGTCGTGGAACGCCTGGTGCTTCAACTCCTCTTCGAGCCGCTTGCGGTCGCTCACGTCGCGGATCGTGAGAACGATTCCCTCGACGTCGGCGTCGCCGAGCAGGTTGTTCGCCACTACCTCGACGTCTCGCCACGATCCGTCTTGATGGCGAAGTCGCCAGGCCACGGCCGTCGAAGCATCGGTGCGATAGGCCGTGTCGTTCCAGACGGCGATTGCCTGCTGAACGTCATCAGGATGCAACAGCTCGGTGAGCCGGCTGCCTTCGAGGCCCTCCTGGTAGCCCAGGATCCGCTTCGTCGACGGGGTCTGGTAGATGATTGTGGTGTCCGGGTGAACGATCAGGATCACGTCCGACGCGTTCTGCACGAGTGCCTGGAACCGTGCTTCGCTGCGAGCGGCGTGGAAGGCCTCTGTGAGCGCCTCGCTCTCCAGCGCGAGCGCAACCTGCGACGAGAGGGTCTCGATTGCTCTCGCAAGGTCGACGGGCCACTGGCGGGCGCTTGCGACCGCGACCAGCCCGCTCAGCTTGTCATCGGTCACGAGCGGGCAGATCAGTAGCGATGGCTTGTCCTCGGAACCGCCGAGCTCCGGGAAGTCGCTGAGCTGGCAACGGGCGGCGTCACCGGTCAGCAACTGATCTCGCAGCCCGGCGGGCAACGACACGGGTGCCGGCAACACCTCTTGTGCAGCTCCGGAGTTCTCGGACCTCGCGACGATCTCGAGGTCGGCGCCGGTACCCTGCGCGACGGCCATCGAGACTGAGATCTCGCCTTGTCCCGACGCGAGCGCGCCCACGTCCGCGAGGACGGCCTCATAGAGAGCCTCGCGACCCGAGGCCGCGACGAGGTCTGCGGCCGCGGACCGGAGCACCTGCTCGCGCGTCACCGCTTGTTGGTGGACGTTGACGAGACCGGCCATTCGTGTGAGCACGAGCAGGAACATCACGCCAGCCGCCACACCGATCACGGCGGCGTCGACGGGAGTCCCGAACATCGTCTCGCTCAAGAGCACGATCGGTGCGATCAGGGACACACCCGCGAGCAGGAAGAGCCTGGAGCGACTCGTTCGGTGCGTCGCGGCAAGGACTGGCTTGGCGAGGTCACGCATCGAGGGATGCAGCGCGGCAGCGCCCCAGCATGCGTAAAAGAGCATCCAGCCGAAGTCGACTGGGTTCCCGTCATGCCATGTGCCGTGCAGCTGTATGGCGCCATAAAGGCTGTCAGAGACGAGGCAGCCGACGGTCCCGATAGCAAGGAAGCGGCCAGCCGCGTTGCGCAAGCCGCCGGCACTCCAGAGATGGGCGAGCATGGCCAAGAGCAGGACATCACCGAGCGGGTACGCGACCGACGTGAGCCGCTCGAGGATGGACAGGTCTGGAGCCCGGAAGTACGGGACGATCAGGAAGACCCAGGACAACAACGCAAGCCCGGCAGTGACCGTGAGCGCGTCGAGAAGGCTCGCTCGGTCACCTCCTGGCACCCGCGCCCGCACAAGAAGGAGAAGGCCGACTGCGAGCGTCGGGTACATCGTGATGTAGATCACGTCGATGATCGACGGGAACGGCGGAGTGTGGTGGAGGATCTGGTTGGAGAACTTGTACATCGTGTCGCCTGTGATGAACAGGAACACGCCTGCTGCAAGCACGCCCCATGCACGAGGCACGTTCGGGCGGTTGCGATAAGTGCCGTAGATGATCGCGGTCACCGAGGAGAGACCGATGACCGCCCACGCGGCCACCTGTCCTTGCCATTCGAGGAAGGGGAAGTAGATCATGCCGACGACAGCGATGAACAGGAGGTACCAACGCGACACCGAAGCTCGCAACGCAGGCACAGCGAACCTCCCCTCGTCTTATGACCTACCCCGCGCCGAAGCGCGATCGAGGGAGGAATTCCCTCGCCCGCAGTTCATCGGCAAATTTGTACGGATTCTTTAGGGCGGAGGCGGAAGGACTCGCCAGGGCTGTGGAGCGAACCACGGTGGTCCGATTCGGAAAATCTCGCTCAGCTGAGTTACTAGCAAGTAACCTTCGGTGTCCACGGCGACCAGATCGCCGGGCGTGCCGCCCGTCGCGAGCGTCGTGAGCTGCCCGTTTGGTGCAAGCTGGACGACCTGTCCGTCCCGCTGGTTGACGATCGCGGAACCCGAGAACGGGCCATCTGCGCCACCGAGCGCGACCCCGTCCGGACCGCCAGGCAATCGCCCGAGATCCACCACGCCACCGTCGCCCTCGACGGCAAGAACGCGCCTGCTGCCATACCCGGCGACGAGCAAGCGCCCGTCGTCGTCGACCACGATCCCGTTCGGGTTGCCGAGCGAGTCTCCCGCGGCACGCACAGAGCAGGCACCGGTCACGTGATCGACCGCGTAGATCGCCGATGCTTCGAAGTCGGCAACGAGGAGCCTGCCTGACCGCGCGTCGAACACGAGCCCGACGAGCTCTCTGAAGCCGTTGGCCACGGTCCGCAAGACGGCACCGTTCGCCGGATCGAGCTCGACTATCTCGGTCCTCCGAGAGCCAAAGAGGGCGCCGTCTGGGCTGACGGCTAGATCGGACACGCCGCTATCCGCGTTGAGAACCTCCGTTGCGGGGGCATCGTTGCCGTGTAACCGGAAGAGGCTGCCAGTCCCGCTATTAGCGACGAGCCAGTCGTCACCGGGCCCGAAGACCATGCCGCCGGGACCGCAGTGGTCAGGAGGCGCTCCTCCGACGTCGAAGCCGTACGCCGCGCGCGCGAGCGTGAGGCCCGGGAACACGGCATGCAGCATCGAGAAGTTCTAGCAGCGGCGGTGTCGCCGTCAGGCAAGAAGCAGGCCGCGCGCTTTGTCAGCTCACCTCCACGGGGTACGTCGCCGCGCCCGTCTGGCCGTAGTTGTCCGTCACGGTCAGCGTGATGGTGTCGCTCCCGCCGGTCAGGTAGTCATGTGAGGCCGAGTCGGTCGTCGTGACGGTGGGGGTGCTGCCGTCACCCCAGTTCCACGTGTAGCTCGTGACCGTGCCTCCCGGGAAGGGATCGGCCGTCGTCGCCGTCCAGAAGTTGGTCGTTCCGCTTGTGACCGACGCCGGCCCGCCGACCGCGGCGGTAGGGCCGGTCTTAGCGAACGCACCGAGCCCGTTCGGCGTACCGACACCGGTGGGGCCGTCGTAGCCGGCAAGAGCGTCGCAGGCACGATCGCTAGGGCTCGGCGTGCTCCCGGTCGCCGGGTAGTCGCAGTCAAGGATCTCCCCGCCCGTGTTCGGGTCGCCGCATGCAGCCGCGCCCTCGCCGTCGCAATAGCCGTTCCCGCCGGACGTGACGTCGTAGAGCGAGGAGCTCCCGAGATGGCCGTAGAGCGTGAGCGCCGGATAGGCGACGCCCTCTGCCCCGCCCGCCAGACCGAACATGGAGGCGATGATCGGCGAGGAGAGCGAGGTGCCGCCGACAGTGGACCAGCCAGGCGTGCCGCAGGCGGAGCCGCAGACGTAAGTGTCATAGATGTCGAATCCGGTCAGGTAATCAGCATCGACTGCGATGTCCGCCACGAGGCGATGTGTGGCGCAGCCTGTACTCGGCCAGACACTCATGCCGCTCTGCCAACCTGGGGCTGGAATCAGTGTGCTGCAGCCGCCTCCGGTCGCGCCCAACGGACCCAGGATCTTCCCCCAGAAGTCCCGCGGCCCGTTGTCGTTCCACACCGACTCAGACTGGCGCGTAGCGGTTTGGCCGAGGTATAGCGACGTGCCTCCGACCGCTACCACAGTGGCAAATGAAGCGGGTGCGTTCGGCTGGTTCGCGCCTCCGGTGTCGAAGCTGTAGTACCCGTCGTCCCCGGCGGAGGCGGTGATGACTATGCCGGGATGGTTGTAAGCCGCCTCTCCGGTCGGGGTCGAAGAGCTCTCGGCACCGCCGTAGGAGTTGCTGATCTCCGTCGCCTTCAGCTTGGCCGCCTCGTTCACTGCGACGTCGAAGTTGCTGATTGAAGGAGTGGTCACCTCGAGCAGGATGATCTTGCAGTTCTCGCAGACCGAGTGGACGGTCTCGACATCGAGGGTCTCCTCGCCGGACCACCCGCTCGTGTCGTTCGGGGGCAGAGTCGAGCCGCCGCTCTGGTTCACGACCTTCAGGCATCCGTTCGAGATGCTGCAAGGAATAAGGCCGTAGTGGGTGTCGAATGTCTGGAGATTGCTGTTGATCTTCGGGTCGTTGTAGGCGTCGATGATCGCGACAGTCTGGCCAGTCACCGGCGCAGCCGAGTCGTAGTCGTAGGCGTTTGCGAGGTCGTACGGCGTGAGCCCGCCGGCCGGCCCGATCGTTGCCGTTCGGCCGCTCGTGGCGATGCTCGCGGTAGCGCCCGCCGCGAGCTTGAACGGCTTCGCACCAGGCGTACCCTTCTTCACTTCAACCCGGCGTATTGCGTAACACGAGAAGTATCCCGGCTTTGGCGGCTTGCACAGCGGCTTACCGATCGCGTAGTAGGTGCTGCCGGCCGCAGCTGGGCGTGTCGCGCCGACAGAGGTGACGGGAACGGCAAGCAGCGTCAGCAAGGGCACCGCCACCGCGAGCGCGAACAGGCGGAACTGCCGCGGCGCCGTGGCACTGCCGTCGGAGCGCATCCGGGTCCGCCTCGAGTTGCCGAAGTGCGCTAGGTCCACTTGCTTTGCGACTGTCGCCATGATCTTCCTCCTTCTCGGTCCACTGAGAGACGAACGGTTACAACGTGGCGACCGTCCAATGCCCTCCAGCGTCGTGGGTGACAAAGACCTGACCGGGGGCGAGCCCGTATATGTCCTCGGCTGGCGCGCGAACGATCCAGGCCTCTTTGCTGGTGACGTACACGATGTCGTTCCATCCGAGGCCACCGTCGCCCTCGTCTACCGCCGTGGTCCATTTCGTCTTGTGGGTGTCGTTGATGAAAATCCACGAGGCTCCGAACGACGACGACACAGCCAGGTTGCCCGACGGTGACGCCGCCAGCTCGGCGTAGTCGCCCGACGGGGACGGCGTGCCGGCGGAGATATCGGTCTTGCCCGCGTTCGTCGACCGGTAGACGGACCTGGAGGTCTCTCCCATCGAGGACTCGCCCTCACAGAGGAGGGCGACGTCGGTCGCCGACGTCGGGACCGCCTGGGACAGGGAGAGTAGCTTCGAGGCATCGCACGGGTCGTGCGGGACGGAGAAGTGAACGCCGTCGGTGCTGGCGTAGAACTTGCTTTGAACTACTGTGCCGAAGTTGTTTGTGGTCGAGCTGAGGACGTAGACGGTCTTGTCGTAGACGGCGACGTCGGCACCCGAGTTGTACATCCCTGCCGCGGGAGCCAAGTTCACAGAGATCTGCTTCCACGCGCTGCCAGTCAGCGTGGCGGTTCGCCACAAGCTGTACGCCTGTTGCCCGCACGGGCCGGACGTCGCCCACTGGCAGGGAGAGACCACGGCGTAGGCAGTCTTGGAGTTGGCTGCCAGGCTCGTCACCTGCTTGTCACCTCCCGGGATTTTCAGCGAGGTCCAGGACTTCCCTCCGTTGGTGGTGCGGAACAGCTCGGGTCCGAAGACCCAGCCGATCTTGGTGGTGGCAAAGCGGATCTCGGTGACACCCTTTTCGCCGGATTGGCCGATCGTGACGATCGGCGCGTTGATCGAGCTGAGCAGGCTCCAAGACTTCGCTCCGTTGGTGGTCCCGATGACGTACGCACATGACTTCACCGGCGGCGGACCCGAGTCGGGTGACTTTGCCTTGCTGCAGGGAGCGCTGCCGAGCACCCAGCCCTGTTCTGGCGACATCCATGTGATGGAGTTGGCCCTGAAGCCCTTTGGGACCGCCGTAGCCGGCGCGGCGCTCACCCGCGGCCGCGTCGCGGCGCTGCTGTCCGTCCGGCTCCCTGGCCTGGCGCCAGCTGCGGCCGTCGGAGCCGCCCCTGCGAGGGCGAGCGCACCGAGGAGCGCTGCGATCGCTCCACTCCGGGTGACTTGAACGCTCAATCGACTCATCGCTCGCTCCCTTTCTCAGCCATTGTCCGCACTTCGTCCTCTGCCAACAGAGGCGAAAGTCATCACTTGCCCGCGGTCGACATGATCAATGGAACATCGCCGGTCGTCAGGCCAACTCCCCAGCACTCGGTGCGGTTCAGGCACGACACTCCGCCGATCCAGCCGACCTGAATCGGCAGAGCCTGCGATCTCCAGGTGTGGCCGCCGTTGTCGGTCGCGACGACGCTCGCGAGCATCGCGTGTGACTTGAGGTCCAACTGGTAGCCCACAGTCCAGCAGTCGTTGGTGGTCGGGCACGACAGTCCGAAGAGCTCGCTGTAAACGTCCAGTGAGCGGGGGAGTGGTTGGGACCTCCAGGTGCGGCCACCGTTGGCGGTGGCGACGACAGCTGCGACCGGCAGATCGTAAGCCCCCGCAGCGTAAGTCCCCGCCGCCCAGCAGTTGTTGGCGCTCGGGCACGACATGCCGAGGAGGAAGTTGAGGCCGATCGGGAGGGCGAAGGAGCGGGACCTCCACGTGTGGCCACCATTGGTGGTGTCCACGATCGCTCCTTGGCCCGTCAGGGTCTGTCCTCCCGCGAAGCAGTCGATGGAGTTCGGGCACGACACTCCGTTGAGGTAACCGACTCCGCTCGGGAGCGTCTGGGATCTCCACGTGCTGCCTCCGTCGGTAGTGGCCAGGACGTCTGCGATGCCCAGGGTCGCCCCAGGCGTGAAGCACCCGCTTCCAGTCGTGCACAACACGCCCACCGCCCAGCAGTCGGTGCCTGTCGCGCAGGACACGCCCAAGATCACTCGGTGACGGTCACCCCTCGGAAGGGTCTGCGGGTTCCACGTGTGGCCGCCGTTGACGGTGGCCAGGATGACTCCGGCGCCCGAGGAAAGTTGGCCCACCGCCCAGCAGTGCGTGCTGGTCGGGCAAGAGACGGCGTTGAGGCTACTGACCGTCCTCGGCAGGGTCTGGAACCTCCACGTGCGCCCGCCGTTGACAGTTGCCACGATCACTCCGGCGCCCGCAGGTGACTGTCCCACCGCGAGGCATCGCGTAGTGGTCGGACAGGACACGGCATTAAGCACCCTGATAGGGCTCAAGAGGGGGGAGCCCCAGACTTGACCTCCGTCGGTGGTGGCCACGACGGCTCCAGGGCCGGAAGCCATGTATCCGACCGCGAAGCAGTTGGATCTGGTCGGGCACGAGACGCTGCCGAGGTAGCCGACTCCGGCCATCAGCGCCTGGGTCCTCCAGGTGCGGCCGCCGTTCTTGGTGACGACAATGGCTCCAGGGCCCCCGATCACGTTCCCCGCCGCCCAGCAGTAGGTGCTGCTCGGGCAGGACAAGCCGCCGAGGTAGTCGAGCCCGCTCGGGAGGGACTGGTAGGTCCAAGTGCCACCAGTCGTCATGGCTACAACGATTGTGGCGCCCGAGGACGACTGTCCCACGCCCCAGCAGTCCTTGCTCGTCGGACACGACACGCCGCTCAGGTCGCCGATCCCGCTCGGGAGTGGCTGGGTCTTCCAAAGCCGGCCGCCATCCGTCGTCGCCACGACGACGCCCTCGTCCGAGGGCGACTGCCCCACGCCCCAGCAGTCCTTGCTCGTCGGACACGACACGCCGCTCAGGTCGCCGACCCCGCTCTGGAGTCGCTGGGTCTTCCAGAGCCCGCCGCCATCCGTCGTCGCCACGACGACGCCCTGGCCAGACGTGGTCTGTCCCACGGCCCAGCAGTCGCTGGTGGTCGGACACGACACTGCGCTAAAGGTGGTGGCCCTGCTAGTAACGGACTCGCGCGCCCAGAACCCACCGCCGTTCGAAGTAGCTGCAATGGCGCCGGCGCCGGATGCGGACTGTCCGACGGCCCAGCACTCGGTGGCGGTCGGGCATGACACGCCAGTCGCGTTCTCGAGCCGCAGAGGATAAGCGGGGTATTGCTTCTGGATGCTCCATGTCTGGGCAATTGTCGAATGGGACTGGTCCTTCTGGGCCCCCACCGGGATCCCCCCGAGGCAGACAGGACCGGCGATCAAGCAGGCCACTGCGACGCCCATCCAGCGACGGCCGCGCCTCGTCCCGCTCATGGCTGGCGCCCCGGCCTCACTCCGTCCGTGCCCGCTTGTGTGACCTGCCCGCCCCGCGCGAGTCGAACCTCAACCATCGCGTTCTCCTCTAGTCCACTTCGCCTTGCGACCGAGCTTGGGCCTATCGGTCGATGGTTGACCAGAGGCAAAGGTCCCTTTCGTCCCTCCCGTAGCAGTGGCTGAAGCGGTACCAGCCGCGTCGCTCGCCGAGATGTGAAAGACGGCGACCTTCTCTGCAACCGCGATTTGGCGGGCGAAGTCCGCACGCACCTCCACGAGCGGGAAGGCGTCGCTGAAGCCCTGTCACTCCCTCGATCAGCTGCGACGCGAGCGGGGTCGTGCGCCAGAGTGCTCCCAGCCAAGTGGGCCGGAGAAGTCGACGACCTTGCGCGCTGCGAGGGCGGGAGTCGCGCGTTCACTGGCCTCGTCATCGAGAATCTTCCAGACCGTGTCGCTGAGAGGAGCGTTCCGGCGGAGCAGGTGGTTCATGTCAGGGGCTCCTTCAAGCTGCCGATCCCAAGCGATCCGTCCTCGCTTGCGACCTCGACTCTCGGTGCCGTGGCGTCTGCCGGCTCAGTAGACGGCGGTGGTGGATCGTCAAGAAAGTCGACGGTCGGCACGAAGAACAGGCTGCCCGTTACCGCCGTCGAGAAGTCCAATATCCGGTCGTAGTTGCCAGGTGGCTTGCCGAGAAACATGTTCGTCAACATCTCCTCGATAACGTCCGGACTGCGGGCATACCCGATGAAGTAGGTCCCGAACTCGCGTGCGCCGATCCGACCGAACGGCATGTTTGCGCGCACGATCTGACGCTGCTCACCGTTCTCGTCGACGATGGTGTTGAGTGCCACGTGAGAGTTGGTCGGTTTGAGGTCGTCTGGCATCTCGATGTCGGACAGCTTCGACCGGCCGACGGCGAGCTCCTGCTGCTCCACCGGCAGGGCGTCCCAAGCGGCAAGGTCGTGGAGGTACTTCTGGACTATGACGTAGCTGCCGCCTTCGAACCAGGGATCTTCGTCCTGTATTGCAACAGCGGCGAGGGCGGCCCCGGCTCTCGGGTTCTCTGTGCCGTCCACGAACCCGAGAAGGTCGCGCTCCTCGAAGTACTTGAATCCATGCACCTCGTCGACTACTCGCACGTGTCCTTCAAGCCGATGCAGCAGTTGCTCGGCGAGCTCGAAACACAGGTCGAAGCGATGAGCGCGGATGTGGAACAGCAAGTCCCCAGGTGTGGCGACCGCGGTGTGCCTCGGACCGGTCAGCTCTCTGAACTCGTGCAAGGAAGCGGGTCGAGGCTCGCCGAAGACGCGATCCCAGAGGAGGGAGCCGAGCCCGACGACACAGGTGAGCTCGCCATCGGGGATACGAAAGCCGACCGATCGCGTCAGCCCGGAGACATCTGTCAGGAGCTCCCGAACTGGTTCCTCAGAACCGGCTTGCACTGTCAGCACAAGGAAGATCGCCGCCTCCGTTAGCGGCGCAAGGACCGCTTGTCGTTCTGGCAGTTGCACAGCCGGCTACTTCTCGGGCAGCCGTTGAAGGTGGTCACGGAACGGCTCGAATGCCCATGAGGCGTCGTAGCGCGCTCCGTTGACGAAGAACGTTGGCGTGCCGTTCACTCCGCTTCGGATGCCACCCTCGAGGTCTTCTTCCACCCGTGGGAGCGTCACGCGGCGACCAAGAGCGTCCGCCACCTCGCCTGCGTCTGCACCAGTCAGCTCGGCGTAGCGAAGCAGCGACCGCTCCTCGAGATCGCCCTGGTTCTCGTAGAGCAGGTCGTGCATCATCCAGAACTTCCCCTGCAGCCCAACAGCCTCCGCCGCCTCCGCGGCGAGTTCAGCATGCGGATGGACGTTGGCGAGCGGCATGTTGCGAAAGACGAAGCGCAACCTCTCCGAAAACAGCCGCTGGAGCTCTTTCACTATAGGGAACGCCTGCCCGCAGTACGGGCACTCGTAGTCGCCGTACTCGACGAGGGTGATGGTGGCGTCTTCGGGCCCGGACACATGGTCCTTCGGACCGACGGGCACCGCGAGGCGGGGTGCGGAGGTGGTCATGGGAGTGCCTCGACCGCCGCGAGCGCGCCGTCCACCCCCGGGCTGACGCCGATCGGAGAGACGTAGCTCCAGGCGACGTCGTGTTGGCCGTCGAGCACGAAGAGAGCCCGCTCGGTGGTGCCGTCATGTGGTCGGTAGACACCGTAGGCGCGAGCGACCTCGCCCTTCGGATGGAAGTCCGCCAGGAGAGGGAACTCGAGCTTGCGGTCGGCTTTGAATGCGACGTGGCACCAAGGCCCGTCGACGGAAATGCCGAGCAGCTGAGCGCCGCGGCGCGAAAAGAGGTTGCGCGCTGCCTCGAACATCGAGAGCTCGTCGCCGCAGACTGGCTCCAGTCGGCTGGATAGAACACGAGGACCACCGGGCCATGCAGCTCCGCCAGAGTCACGAACTGGTCCGGCGTGGCCGGCAGCGAGAAGTCGGGGGCTGGAGTACCCGGCTGCAGGGGTTCGCTCGGGGATGTGTCACCTGCGGCAGCCGAACTCATAGCGGGGGCCTTTCCATCGCACGGCGGTCCATCGTCACGGTCGCTCTCGATTGGTTCCGAGATTATGGGTCCGGTCCCGTTAGCGCGCAAGATCTTTTCGCGCGCGGCCCAGCCACGGGCGAGGCCTTGACCCCCAGCTCGGGACGATTAAGGCTGGTGCCGTCCCGACAACGAGGAGGGCCCATGGACCAAGCGCAGGCTAGAGAACTGCTGAGGTTGGAGCGGATGCGTGTCGAGGGTCTGCTGAGCGAGACGCTCTCGGCCGGGCACGAGGATCGCGCGGCGGCGAACGACCCGGGAGATCTCACGGATCCAGCGGAAAGGCTCACGGCCGAAGAAGGTGATGACGCCGTCGCTGCCGGGCTGCGTGAGCGGTTGGAGGCGTTGGACCGCGCCGAACGCCGACTCGAGGACGGGACGTTCGGATACTCGATCCGCAGCGGTCTTCCGATCCCTGAAGCGCGCCTCGAAGCGGATCCGGCAGCTGAGCTAACGGTTGAGGAATCTCAGAGTCCCTGAATCCAGCGTTCTGTGGGCCCGCTCGGTTTCAACAGCCGCCGTGGCAGCGTCGTGCCGGATCAATTCCGTCGTGGCTCGCTCATGCCATTTCGAGCTAGCGAAGGTAGCGTGAGTCGTGAGGCGAGGGCGAGGGCGAGGGGTCGTCAATACGAGGCTAGGTCAGCCCTCGGGTTTTAGGTGAGGCGGCGCTTCGCCTCTTCGTAGAGGTCGCGGGGCAGGGGGCCTTTGGCTGCAGCGGCCAGGTTGACCTTCAGGTGCTCTGGATTGGCGGTGCCGACGATGGTCGTGTTCATGTCGGGATGAGAGATCGTGAAGCGGAGCATGAACTCCATGCGGGACATGCCATCGAGCAAGTCCCCGAGCTTGGCTTCCTCGAAGCGGTCGCGACGGACCCGGTACACGTCGCGGAAGTTCTCGGGGAGGCGATCAATGACGTCGTCTGGCGCCACCGGAATGCCGCGGGCGACCCCGCCGCGGATCACGGTGCCGGCACCTGCCTTGGCTGCCCGGGTGATGATCTCCTCGTGCTCGCGCTCGACGGCGGAGTAGGGGATCTGGAACACGTCGAAGACGCCCATGCTGATCTGAGCCTCGATGTTGGGCAGCGTTCCTGACATCCCGATGAAGCGGATCTTTCCCTCTCTCTGGAGTTCGACCAGCTCATTCACCGAGTCATTCGCTTCCAGGGTCTCCCGGGAGGGACTGGCATGGAATTGCACCAGGTCGAGGTGGTCCATCTTCATGCGATGCAGGCTCTGTTCGACACCAGCCCGCACGTTGGACCGGCTGAAGTCGTGTTGCCCGAAGCCGGTCGCCGACCCGTCTGGGCTCACGGCACAGGCGCACTTCGATGCCAGGAAGAACTCGCTCCGGCGGGCAGAGAGGTGCCGACCGATGAGCTCCTCGGACACGCCGTAGTCGGGTGACGTGTCGATCCAGTTGATGCCGGCATCGACAACGGCGTTGAGGACTGCGCCGGCCTGTTCGTCGTCGATGTTGCGGCCCATGCCGCGGCCACCGGGTCCTCGCAGTTCCATTGCCCCGTAACCCAGCTTGGTCACCTCGAGGCCGGTACGGCCAAGGGTGGAGGTAGGAAGATCAGCCATGACGGTCATGTCTAACAGAGCCGATCTGCGCGGGCGGCCCGTGTACTTGTCCTCGAATCACGCCGCCACGCCGCACGCCCACCCATCCCGTAACTTGGGCTTATGGAGACATGGGACGCCATCAGGGCCCGCCGTAACGTCCGTACCTACGAGGACCGGCTCATCGCGGCCGGCGACCTCGACAGGATCCTCGAAGCCGGCTGGCGTTCACCATCGGCGTCCAACCGGCAGCCTTGGGACTTCGTGCTGGTGACCGACCGGTCCCAGCTGCAGGAGCTCACCACGGTGTGGATGGGGGCGCGGCACCTGGCCGGAGCAGCCGCGGCCGTAGTGATGACCCTTCGGCAGCCGGAGGAGGAGCGCTATCTCACCATCGACCAGTACGACCTGGGCCAGGCGACTATGGCGATGATGTTGTCCGCCACCGACCTGGGCATCGGTTCAGGCCACTCGGCCATCGGCGACCAAGAGGCCTGCCGGCGCATTCTCGGCATATCCGAGAACCGGATCTGCGCCTACATGCTGGCCCTGGGCTATCCGGCCGACCGGCCCCTCAAGCCGATCGCCCGCCCCGACCGCCGCCCGTTCGACGAGGTCGTCCACCGAGGCCACTGGTAGCCGCCCGCAGTCAAGTGCGAAGTACGTCTCGGCACTCGCTCCTGGCACTGGCTCGAAGGTGGCGAGCGTCGTGCATTCCGGCGACGGCCACCACCGCCAAGACCATCGTTGATTACTACCTCGGAGGAGGCGACGACTAGGCCTCGGCGCCGATTGGCGCTGCACCTCGCTAAGTGAACTTGGTCGCTCGAATCTCCAGCAACGTCTCCATCTCGGTCGCCGGCAGGGGACGGCACCAGTAATAGCCCTGCCCAAGGTCGCACCCAAGGTCAGTCAGGGCTCGTACCTGCTCGATGGTCTCGACTCCCTCCGCGACTGCGAGAAGTCCGAGCGAGTGCGCCAGTTTGACGATCGCCTCGACGATGCCGGTCGCCGACCGCTCGGTGCCAAGGCGGGCGATGAAATACCGATCCACTTTCAGGATTTGGACAGGGAACTGATCTAGGTACAAGAGCGAGGAGTAGCCGGTGCCGAAGTCGTCCACGGCGATCTCCATGCCGTGGCGATGCAACTCGGTGAGCGCAGCTGCCGCGTGCTCTTGATTCTCGAGAAAGGCCGTCTCCGTCAACTCCAGGCACACGGCCGCGGGATCGAGGCCAGTTCTCGCTAGCGCCTCCCGTATGGCTTCGGCTGATCCGTCTTCAACGAACTGACACGCCGACGTATTGACTGACAGCCGCAGCGAGGGAGCCAGGGCTCTGCGCCACAGAGCGACCTGTGTTGCCGCGATCTCGATCACCTGTGTCCCCAACATGGTGATCAGTCCCGCCTCCTCGGCGAGCGGGACGAACTCATACGGCGAGATTGCTCCGAGCGTCGGGTGCAACCATCGCGCGAGCGCTTCGACGCTGACAATCGTGCCGTCGAAGCGGACGACTGGCTGGAAGTGGACCGTCAGTTGATGGCTGTCGAGGGCTATTCGTAGATCGGTTTCTAGCCTTGCCCTCGCCGTTGCTGACTTGCGCTCTGCCTCATCGAGGAGCTCACATCGATTCCCGCCCAGGTGTTTTGCATGAGCTAGGGCGAGCCCCGCGCTGCGAAGCAGGCTCTCTACCGTGGTCGTCCCTTCGCCCGGGAGAAAGATGCCTACGCTCACTGTGATTCGGACCTCCTCCCCGCTGACACGCATTGGTAGACCCAGCAGTGCGACGAGGTGCTCGCCGTACGCCGTGAGGAGTTCCGGGTCGACGCCAGATGCGATTAGCAGGCCAAATTCGTCGTCTCCGATCCGACCCACAGTGACATCCGGCCTCACCCAGCCTCGTAACCGTTCAGCGACGACAGCGAGCACGCCGTCGCCGACGATCTGTCCAAGAGACTCGTTGATGGTGCGGAATCGATCGACGTCGAGAACGAGCAGCGCCACATCTCTGTGCATTGAGATCGACTGCCAGGCAGCGCGCAGCAATGCCGCCCTGCTCACAAGGCCAGGCAACTGAGCGGGATCGGGCATGCCGGAGGGAGCGTCGGTCATGGGCTCCTGTTGGGCGCTCAAGAACTGAAGGCGCGGCGCGCCGGTGGGTCGCCAATTGACATGGTCCGTCCAGTGTCCGCTAGCTGGCGTGCCGTGCCTATGGGCGAAGTGTCACTCGTCTGACGACGGAGCGCTCATTTCTCGCAGCACGTCGATGAGCTCCTGTTGAGAGTGGACGCCGAGCTTCCGAAACACCGCTGAGAGATGGTTGCGAACCGTGCTTTGACTCACGTAGAGCGTCGCTGCGATCGTCGGCACGCGGTCACCGGCAGCCAGCCGGCGGACGATGTCGAGTTCGCGAGAGGACAGGGTGCTCAGTGAGGACGACGTACTCCATGGCGCCCCGGCGACTTCGCGAGAGAGCGTGGCTCCGGAGATAGTCCGGCCAAGCCGATCCATGATCTGTTCGATCGCCCGTCCGGAGACCAATGCGTCGTCGACGCGCTCCTCGCCGGGCAAGAGAGCGAATGCCGCGCTAGGCAGAGGTACTAGCGGCAAGACGAGAACCCAGCAGAGCACGGAGTCCCCATCGGCGGTCCGAACCCGCACCCGGTGACGTGCACCCCTGCCGTTCGTCGCTGCGTGGCCGAGAACGAGTAGGACGTTCGCTATGTCCGGCTCCTCCACGAGACGCAGAAGCGACTGACCGAGGAGTGCTTCAGGACCGTAGCCGAGAACCTCACGCACCTCAGCGCTTATCCTGTCGATGAGGAGGTCACGGTCGACCGTGCCAACCACTGGCGGCAGTGCTGCATCTGCCAATGGCGGTACGGCCACTCTCGTGGTGTCGCTCTCCCACGCCACGATCAGCGCGTACCGAGGCGGGGCGACGTCGCGAAGCGCTTGCACCCAGGCGTGCAACTGGATCTCGTCCTTGCCTTGCCTGACACGTCGAACCGTCTCGTAGCCCATCAATTTCCCGGCGTGGAGCAGCTCCACGCCTCCCGCAGGATCGTCGGCGAGGAAGTCTTCTAGGTTGCGTCCGGCTACGTCTTCGCCTCGCGTCGTGAGCAGGCGCGCTGCGCTAGGGCTCGCGGCAACGATCAACTCGGAAGGAACCTCGATGACCAGGCACAGCAACTGACTTCGGGCCACCACGTCACGGACAGAGGGGTCGAGGTCGGCTCGCGGTTCTTCGTCTCCGTCAGACCCTCTCCTCGAAGATGCCATTGTCACTCCCTGGCAGGTCGACGCCGCACACCCTACTTAGCCCAGCTGGTGGCCGCTGGTGGGGCGTGCAGAGGGCGGCCGCGGTGGTGTGCCCGAGGTGCCATCCGCCTTCCACCTGCCTCTGGCTGGCTGGCTCCGACGTTCTGGACACCCCGTGCTGGCCCATCTCGCCTTGGACACCCGCACCGAACGGCTGACCGAAAGGGGCCGCTCGGAGTCGCCGGCGGCCGACCACAAGAGAATCACAGGAATCCGTCAACTGAGTCCTCTCGCGGCTCTACGCTTGCATCTATGGCGCTCACGGTAAATGTGCCCGAGGAGTTGGCCCGCCGGGTCGAGGAGGTGGCTGCAGCGCGCCACCAGTCGCCCGAGGAGGTCGCCTTGGAAGCCATCGCCGCTCAACTGCCGCCTCGCCGCAGCCTGAGCTTTTCCGGCGTGGGTTCCTCCGGGCCCGCTGGGGGAGACATCGGCCGTCGTCATCGCGAAGTCATCGCTGAGGTCCTCGAAGACAAGACTGCACGCGATATCTGAGCGCCACCGATGCTCGTCCTCGACACCGGTGTGCTCTTTGCTGTGGCGGACGCCGCTGATGGGGATCACGAGCGTTGTGACGAACTCCTCGCCGGTCGGCCCGCCTCCGAGCTCATCTTGCCAACGCCCGTGATGGTTGAGGCATCCTGGCTGATCGAGTGTCGGCTCGGTCCAGAAGCTGAAGCGGCGTTTCTGGCATCGATCCTTGCAGGAGAGCTCACGCGAGTCGATCTGCTCGAGCCGGACTGGGAGCGCGTCATTGAGCTCGTCTCCAGGTACGCGGATCTTGGATTAGGGCTGGTGGACGCCAGCGTGGTTGCGGTGGCTGAACGACTCAAGATTGGGGCCTTGGCGACACTCAACCATCGGGACTTCACCGTAGTTCGGCCGCGACATGTGGAGGCCTTCGAGCTGCTGCCGTAAGCGACCAGCGATGAGGCCTTCTGAACAGGGTGGTCGTGTCGGCGCCGCGAGGAAGGGATGCCTTGCCGGCTGAGTCAGCGCCAGAGCTTCATTCAGCGCGGAACAGATCCGTCGTCTTGCGGCACTCGAAAATCCGATTGGTCACGTTTAGGTCACGCCGGGCATTTCGAGGGCTCGAACGAGCGGCAGCGGAGCAAATAAAGGGCGGCTACCAGGGGCAACGAGTGGAGCGGGCGACCGGGATCGAACCGGCATGGCCAGCTTGGAAGGCTGGAGCTCTACCATTGAGCTACGCCCGCGGGGACCCGAAGAGTACCCGATGGGCGACCGTCAAAGGTCACTACCCGAGGCGTAGATTCACCGCCGGATGGGTGCGCAGCACCCAGCTCGAGCGAGAGGTGGGGATTCTGTGGCGAGATTATTGAGGTACGCGCTTCCCCTGCTCCTGATCGCTGGCGCGCTAACGGCCGTCGGCTCGACCTCATCGTCAGCGTCCCTGAAGACGCCAAAGATCACTGAGCTGTCCGCCGTGTCGTGCCCCACCAAGCGAACATGTTGGGCGGCTGGCACCACGACGACGGGAACAGTGATCCTGACAACGACGAATGCAGGCGTCACCTGGACCGCTCAGGACAGCCCGAAGGACGTGAGCCGCGTAGCGGCGATAGCTTGCCCTACGACCACGCACTGCTGGGCGATCGGATCAACCAAGAGCGCCAGCGTCGTCCTCTCAACGATTGACGGTGGTACCGCATGGACCCCGAAGACGCTCCCGTCGGACATCACCGATCTACAGGCGCTCACGTGCCCGAGCGCCACGAACTGCTGGGCCGTCGGAGAGGTCGTGGACACAGGCGCTGACATCGTCATCGCGACCTCGAACGGAGGCGCCACCTGGAACCAGCAAGCGACCCCGAAGCTCACCATCCCGATGGACAGTGAGTTCGGGATCGAGTGCCGCACGACGAAGCAGTGCATGATCGTCGGATACGGGGTGCTCACCACTGTGACTGGAGGCAGCTCCTGGAAGCTGGTGAGTTCCAAGTCGCCGCCGCTACTGGACAGCGTCGCATGCAAGTCAGCAAAGGACTGCGTCGCGCTCGGCAACATCACGTCGGCGGTTCCCGAGAACACATCTGCCTACATCGAGGCCTCGACAAACGGCGGTGCCACCTGGTCGTACCGCGTCAAGAGTGCGCCCTCGGTGATCGCGCTCGATGGCCTCGCCTGCCCCGGCAGCCGTCATTGCCTCGCCGTCGGCATCGGCTACACGGTCGTGTCCGGCAAGCCGCCGAACGCCAAGTACGACTTCTGGGCCGCCGTCGAGACTACGCGCAACGGCGGCAGCTCTTGGACGCAGGTGAGGGAGCACACCGCCTACTTCTTGGACACGGTCTCGTGCAGCCCGGGCTCGGGTCACTGCATTGCCGTCGGGCAGACCACCAAAGGCGCTGGTGTCATCTTGAAGACCACGAATTACGGAGCCAGCTGGACGACGGCGAGCCTGCCGACTCTCTAGGCGCTGACGAGCTGGGCTACTTGCTCGACCAGTTGCCGGATCTCCTCTTCGGAGTTGTACGCGTGCGGGGAGGCCCGGACTGCCTCGGACACACCGCGCTGCTCCATGTCCAGGCGAGCCCAAGGCGCTCGCGTGACAGACACGTTGATGCCGACCCCTCTGAGCGACTCCTGGACAGATGAGCAGTCGTGGCCCGGCACGGTGAACGTGACAATTCCCGACCGCTTCGTCCCGCCGTCATGAACGGCCGCTCCGCTCGCGACGAGTCCGCTCCTCAACTCCTCGGCCAACTTCTCGATCCGCTCCGCGATCAGATGGATACCGATGTCGAGCGCGTAGTCGACCGCGGCCCCGAACCCGAGCCGCGCCGCGTACGACGTCTCGAACTCCTCGAAACGCCGCGCCCGCTCACGCAGCTCGTAGCTGCTCGCGTCGACCCACTCTGCTGATCTCCCGTCGATTCCGGGAGGAGACATCCGCTCCGACCACTCCGGCGCGACGAAGAGCCAGCCGGTGCCGCGCGGCGCGCGGAGCCACTTGCGTCCTGTGCCGGTCGCCACGTCGCATCCGATGACCGGAAGGTCGACCACGAGCTGCCCGGCGGACTGGCAGGCATCGAGGAAGAAGGGCACGCCGGCAGCTCGCGTCCGCGCACCCACCTCAGCCACCGGGTTCACGAGGCCTCGATGGGTGCCGACGTGCGTGGCCGTCACCATTCGCACGTCGCTGTTGAGGCAGCGGTCGAGCTCGTCGAGGTCGACCGAGCCGTCCTCGGTCGATTCGACCGCTTCGATGCTGATGCCGAAACGCTCCCGAGCCTGCAGGAGGGCAAGGTAGTGACTGTTGTAGGCGGCACGATCGACGAGGACGCGACCGCCGCCGTCGAACCATCCACCGAAGGCAAGGCCCCAGAACGCCTTCGCCCACGAAGCCGTGTCGTTCTGGGTCAGTGCTATATCCAGCGGGTCAACGCCGAGGAGGCGGCCGACCGATGCGGCTGCGGCCCCGATCGCCTCTGCAGCAAAGTCCGCAGCTTCGTAGCCCCCCATACGCGCCTCGAGCTCGATGTGACCGACGAAGGCTTCGAGGACGGGCCTTGGAGATAGTGCCGCGCCCGCGTTGTTGAGGTGGGCCACTTGTTCGCAGCCGGGTGTGTCTGCTCGCAACCGAGCAAGGTCAAGCGACATCGACGAAGTCTCGCGCTACTCCAATCGTGGGGACGAGCTCGTGAGCCGCCTATTGCGCTGCGCTCATCTCGGCGAGCAGCCGCGCGGGCCAACGGCCACCGCAGAACGCGGTGTCTGATGCAACGAGTCCGTCTCGCATGCGCAACAGATGTGCTTGATGACAAGCGTGCGCGACTCCGCCCTCTTGCCACGCGAGCGTGAACTCCACGAGCTCGCCGTCATCAATTGCGAAGCGCCGCAACTCCTCGAAGTGCCCGGGATCGGCGAACCACTTGGCCAACTCGGCGTGCACGGCCTCGCCACCGCTTGCTCGGAAGCGCCAGTTCGGGACTGTGGCGTCCAATACCGCGTCGTCGCAGAAAGCATCGCGGGGGACGGCGCCTGCCTCGATGCCAGCAAGCAAACGGTCGACCGAGCTGGCGGTGCTGACGGGCGATCTCGCCGTGGTCATGTCGTCAACCCTTCACGTACGAGAGCTTCTCGGAGACCTTGCCGTCCCTCACGCGGAAGACATCCACCCCCCGGATGTGCCCGCCGTTCCAGCTGTATCGCCAAAGCTGCACGACACGGTCACCCATCGCGAAGATGTCCTCTGTCTCGAAGAGGGAGGCGGCATCGTTGAATATGGATTCCCATGCCCGTCGAACCGCGTCCCGGCCGGTGTGCCGAATGCCATCGGGGGCAGGCCCTGTGGCGTCGAACACACAGTCCTCGGTGATCGTGGACAAGGTTGCTTCGAGGTCATGGTTCGCCCATGCCGTGCCGAACGCCTGGACGACGTCGAGCGGCTCCTCTTCGCCCGGACCGCTCATCTCGCGTAATTGCTCGCGCCGAACCAGTCGACGGTGACCGCCGGCTCGTCCCCGACCACCCAAGCATCGTGCCCACTTGGCAGGGACGTGATGTCTCCCGGACCGGCGACGAACTCGGTCCCGTCGTCCATTCGGATCGCCAACTGCCCGCTCACGTGATACTGGAAGTGAGGGGCCTCGCAGCTGTCGGTGTTCGCGATCGGCTTCACGTCGCGCGACCAGCGCCATCCTGGTTGGAAGACGAGACGCCCGATCTCGCCTCCGCCTGCTTTGACGATCTCTGCCCGACCGTTCGGGAACTCACGGACCTCGTCAGGCTCCTCGAAACTCTTGTGCTCAGTCACCTGCATCGCTTTCCACCCCTCTCGCTAGACCACAGCCCGGCTGTGATAAAGTCACCTTACCTACTAGTAGGTAAAGAGTCAAGGGACTTCACGTGCGACAGTGGACGGAGCCATGAGGAGCGGACAGAGCGACCGGGGCGACACGGCAACGCAGATCTTGGACGTGGCCGAACGTCTAGTTCAGACCCGGGGTTTCAACGGCTTCAGCTACGCCGACGTCGCCGCCGAGTTGAACATCACGAAAGCTGCGCTCCACTACCACTTCGCCAGCAAGTCCGAGCTCGGAGCGGCACTCATCGCCCGCTACGCGGTCCGCTTTGCCGAGGCGCTGGCCGCGGTGGAAGCTTCGGGCGAGGATGCGCCCACCAGGCTCGACGGCTACGCCGGCTTGTATCTAGGGGTGCTGAGAGAGCGGCGGATGTGCCTCTGCGGCATGCTGGCAGCCGAATACCACACTCTTCCGGTGCCGATGCAGGGGGCGGTCGTCAGCTTCTTCGACGAGAACGAGGCGTGGCTCACACGCATCCTGTCTCAGGGGCAGGACGAGGGGACCCTTCAGTTCGACGGATCGCCGAGCGAGATCGCCCGAGTCATCGTCAGCGGACTTGAAGGGGCCATGCTCGTAGCGCGCTCGTTCGACGATCTCTCGCGCTTCGAGTCTGCGGCCAGTCACATACTGGCTGGCGTGGGACTCGCACCCTCGAGGCCCGCCTAGGCCTGCTGCAATAACAAGGCCCTTGCCCCGCGTGCGGCCGCTACAAGTTCGTCCGCGGGCACGTCGTCGCAGAGCTCCTGTCGCATCTCGGGAGTCCAGAAGCTTCGCAGGTGGGACGCCGTCTCAGCAGCTGCCTCGTCATCGCTCAGGTAGCTGAAGTTCGCCGCGATCTGGTTCACCATCCGCACGAGGTCCCGCGTCGCCACTAGCGCCGGACCGGGGTCAGCTGCCAACGAGCGACGCGACTCGCTCACCGGCGTCCTCGGCGAGAGGAGTCGCCTGTGGCCGCACCTGGACGGCTGTGACTTTGTACTCGGGGCAATTCGTTGCCCAGTCCGAGAACTCGGTCGTCACGACGTTCGCCCCGGTGGAGGGGTAGTGGAACGTCGTGTAAACGACGCCTTGAGGAACCCGCTCGGTGATATGTGCTCGGAGCTGGGTCTCGCCGACCCTGCTCGAGAGCGCGACGAGGGCGCCGTCGACAATGCCGCGTTCCTCTGCGTCACAGGGGTGGATCTCTAGGACGTCGGCTTCGTGCCACACCACGTTGTCGGTCCGCCGGGTCTGTGCGCCGACGTTGTACTGGCTGAGGATACGGCCCGTCGTCAACAAGAGCGGGAAGCGGCGGTTCGCTCGCTCGTCGGTCGGCACGAAAGGCGTCTCGACGAAGTTGCCCTTGCCGCGCACGAACGAGCCGACGTGCATGACAGGCGTCCCGAGCGGGGCGGCGTCGTTGCACGGCCACTGGAGGCCGCCGGTCTCGTCGAGCTTGGCGAACGAGACGCCGGCGAACGTCGGCGTCGTAACGGCGATCTCGTCCATGATCTCGCTCGCAGCCGCGTAGGACATCGGATAGCCGAGAGCAGTGGACAGCTCGCAGACGACTTCCCACTCCTGCTTGCCGGACTTCGCCGCCATCACCGGGCGCACACGGTTGATGCGGCGCTCGGCGTTGGTGAACGTCCCGTCCTTCTCGAGAAACGAAGTCCCCGGCAAGAACACGTGCGCGAACGCCGCCGTCTCGTTCAGGAAGAGGTCTTGGACGACGACGAACTCGAGCGCCGCCAGGGCGGCCTTGACGTGCTTGGTGTTCGGGTCGGACTGGGCAATGTCCTCGCCCTGCACGAAGAGCGCCTTGAAGGTCCCCTCGACCGCGCCGTCGAGCATGTTCGGGATCCGGAGGCCCGGCTCGGACATCAACGCGGCGCCCCACGTCGCCTCGAGGGAGTGCCGGACGGCGTCGTCCGAGACGTGCCGGTAACCAGAGAACTCGTGGGGGAACGACCCCATGTCGCACGAGCCCTGGACGTTGTTCTGGCCTCGGAGGGGATTGACGCCGACGCCCTCACGACCGATGTTGCCGGTCGCCATCGCGAGGTTCGCCATCCCCATGACCATCGTCGAGCCCTGCGAGTGCTCCGTTACCCCGAGCCCGTAGTAGATGGCTGAGTTGCGCGAAGAGGCGTAGAGCCTCGCCACGGCGCGCACGTCGGCCGCCGGGACGCCGGTGGCCTCCTCGGTCGCCTCGGGGGAGTACTCCGGATCTGCGATGAAGGCCGCCCAGCGGTCGAAGGCCCCGGTGTCGCAGCGGCTCGCGACGAACTCGGTGTCGACCAGCCCCTCGGTCACGATGACGTGCGCGAGGGCGTTCACGATTGCGACGTTCGTTCCCGGCCTCAGTGCGAGGTGATACGCCGCCTTCACGTGAGGGCTGCGGACGAGGTCGATCCGGCGAGGGTCGATGATCGCGAGGGTCGCGCCGCCCTCGCGCAGCCGCCTCTTCATCCGCGACGCGAACACCGGGTGGGCGTCGGTCGGGTTTGCCCCGATTATGAGGATGAAGTCCGCCTCATCGACCGATCGGAAGTCCTGGGTACCGGCCGAGGTGCCGAAGGTCTGCTTCAGCCCGAAGCCAGTGGGGGAGTGGCAGACACGAGCGCAGGTGTCGATGTTGTTGTTGTGGAACGCCGCCCGCACCATCTTCTGCACGACGAAGACCTCTTCGTTCGTGCATCGCGAGGAGCTGATGCCGCCGATCGATCCGGTGCCGTGGCTCTGCTGGATCTCACTGAGACGCGTGGCGGTGTGGGCGATGGCCTCGTCCCAGCTGACCTCACGCCACGGGTCGGTGATGTGCTCGCGTACCATCGGCTTGAGGACGCGGTCCTTGTGAGTGGCATATCCCCAGGCAAAACGGCCCTTCACACATGAATGACCCTCGTTCGCCCCACCGCCTTTGTAGGGAACCATCCGGACGACCTCGTCACCGCGCAGCTCAGCCTTGAACGAGCAGCCGACTCCGCAGTAGGCGCACGTCGTCAAGACCGTTCGCTTGGGCAAGCCGAGAGTGATGATGCTCTTCTCCTCGAGGGTCGCCGTCGGGCAGACCTGAACGCACGCACCGCACGAGACGCACTCGGAGTCGAAGAAGTTGCCCGCTGGACCGGGAGCGACGACCGAGCCGAAGCCGCGGCCGGCGATGGTGAGGGCGAAGGTCCCCTGGGTCTCCTCGCATGCGCGCACGCAACGCGAGCAGACGATGCACTTGGCCGGATCGAAGCTGAAATAGGGGTTGCTCTCATCCTTCTCGGCGTCCAGGTGGTTGTCGCCTGCGTAGCCGTAGCGGACGTCGCGAAGCCCAACCGTGCCTGCCATGTCCTGCAGCTCGCAGTCGCCGTTCGCCGCACACGTCAGGCAATCGAGCGGGTGGTCGGAGATGTAGAGCTCCATTACGCCGCGACGGAGGCGCTCGAGCTTGGGCGACTGAGTCCGGATCGACATGCCGTCCTCGACGGGCGTGGTGCATGAGGCCGGGGTGCCCCGACGCCCCTCCACCTCGACCAGGCAGAGGCGGCACGATCCGAACGGTTCCAGGCTGTCGGTCGCGCAGAGCTTCGGGATGTCGATACCTGCCAGCGCGGCTGCGCGGAGCACGGACGTGCCTGTCGGGACGTCGACCGCAATCGAGTCGACGACGACTCGCACCGACGCCGGCCCCGGCCGGGCAGGTGTCCCGAGATCGGTCTCCATGAGCACTCCCATCAGTTTGCACCTCCTCTGGCACCGACCATGTCGCCTCCGAAGTGTTGGAGCACGCTCAGCACGGGCTGGGGAGTCAGGCAGCCCATCGCGCAAAGCGAACCGTCCGTCATCGTCTCGCAGAGGTCCTCGAGGAGCTCGAGGTTCGCTTCGACCTCGATCCCGGCACGGATCTTGTCGATCACCTCCACGCCCCGAACGGCGCCCACCCGGCACGGCGTGCACTTGCCGCACGACTCGAGCGCGCAGAACTCCATCGCGAACCTCGCCTGCAGGCCCATGTCGACGCTGTCGTCAAAGACGACGATGCCGCCGTGGCCCAGCATTGCGTCTTCTGCCGCAAGAGCCTCGTAGTCCATCTCGAGGCCGAGCTGGCTCGCCGGGAGGTAGGAGCCGAGCGGCCCGCCGGCCTGGATGGCCCGTATCGGGCGCCCGCTCGCAGTGCCGCCACCGAAGCCCTCGACGAGCTCACCCAACGTGACCCCGAATGCGGTCTCGACGATGCCGCCGCGCCGGATGTTCCCCGCGAGCTGGAAGACCTGGGTCCCGCGCGATCGCCCGGTGCCGAGATCTGCGTAGGCACTAGCGCCGCCGGACAAGATGCCAGGCACGGCGGCGAGGGTGAGGACGTTGTTGACGATCGTCGGGCAGCCGAACAGCCCTGCGATGGCCGGAAGGGGCGGCTTGGCCCTGACTACCCCCCGCCGGCCCTCGAGACTCTCGAGCATCGCCGTCTCCTCACCGCAGATGTAGCTGCCGGCCCCGACGCGGAGGAGCACATCGAAGGCGTGGTCCGAGCCGAGCACCGACCCGCCGAGGAGGCCGTGCTCGCGTGCCAGGTCGATTGCCGCGCGGAGCATGGTGGCGGCTTGCGGGTACTCCGAGCGGAGGTAGACGTAGCCCTCGGTCGCGCCGATGGCGAGCCCCGCGATCACCATGGACTCGATGAGGAGGAATGGGTCGCCCTCGATCAGCATGCGGTCCGCGAAGGTCCCGCTGTCTCCTTCGTCTGCGTTGCAGCAGACGAGTTTCTCCTTGCCGGGCGCATCGAGCACCGTGCGCCACTTGATGCCGGCAGGGAAACCTGCCCCGCCGCGTCCTCGCAGGCCCGATTCGGTGACTTCCGCGACGATGTCCTCCGGGGCGAGGTCGAGGGCCTTCCGGACCCCGGCGAGGCCGCCGTTCGCCTCGTAGTCGTCGAACGAAAGTGGGTCGGTGACACCGACGCGTGCGAACGTGAGGCGGGTCTGACGGGCCAGGTAGTCGATCTCCTCGGTCAAACCGTGCGCCAGAGGGTGATCCGCTCCGTCGAGCATTCCCGCGTCGACGAGACCCGCCACGTCGTGCGGGCCGACCGGGCCGTACGCGAGGCGACCGGCCGGGGTTGTGACCTCGACGAGGGGCTCGAGGAAGACCATTCCTCGCGAGCCGTTGCGGACGATGCGGAGCTCGCGCCCGATCAGGGCAGCCTCGGCCTCGATCTGCGCTGCGACTTCGTCTGCCCCGACGGAGCGTGCTGCGGCATCTCCCGGAACGAAAACCGTCGTGGGGCTGCTCATCGAGATGCCAGCTCCGCTTCCTCGATCAGTTCGTCGAGCTTCGAGTCGTCGACGCGACCGATCAACCGCCCGTCGGCGAGCACCGCTGGGGAGAGCGCGCAGTTGCCAAGGCAGAAGACCTCGGCCAACGTGATCGCTCCATCTGCTGTGGTGGAGCCGAAGTCAATACCGAGCCGCTCTCGTGCGTGAGCGCAGAGCCTTTCGGCCCCCATCGACTGACAGGCCTCCGCGCGGCAGATCTGGAGCACTCGACGTCCGCCGGGCTCGGTGCGGAAGTCGGCGTAGAACGAGATCACCCCGAAGACTTCAGCCTCGGAGAGGTTGAGCGCGTCGGCAACGATGGGAGTGGCGCCGGGATCGAGGTAGCCGAAAGCGTCCTGGAGGTCGTGGAGGATCTCGATCAACGGGCCGCGCTCGGAGGCCCGGAGAGCGATCACCTCAGCGGCGCGGTCGGGAGAAAACGCTTCGTAGCTACGGCGAACTCCCCACTGCATGGCGCACCTCATTGTGCCTAGTGCCTTGAACGAGTATTCAAGGCTACTCCGGCTAAACGATACTGGCCAGCTTCGCGCCGCTCAGAGCGATCGGTGGATCGCCCGGGCCTGCCTCTATGCTGCCGCTATCGGCGCTATGCGCACGGACAAGGAGGTCCAAGTGGCGTTTCCGAGTGATCTCGAGATCGCACGAAAGGCGACGCTCTTGCCTATCGGGGAGATCGCTGCTCACATGGGCATACCCCCTTCGGCACTCGAGCAATACGGGACATCGGTCGCCAAGGTGAAGCTCGAAGCGATCGAGGAGCTCGCCGACCGACCGAAAGCGAAGTACGTCGTCGTGACGGCGATCACCCCGACTCCGCTTGGGGAGGGAAAGACGACGACCGCCGTCGGGATCGCGCAGGCGATGTCGCACATCGGCAAATTGGCCACGCTTGCGATCCGGCAGCCGTCGATGGGTCCCACGTTCGGCATCAAGGGAGGTGCCGCGGGTGGCGGCTACAGCCAAGCCGTCCCGATGGAGGCATTCAACCTTCACCTCACTGGCGACATGCACGCCGTCACGGCTGCGCACAACATGCTCGCGGCGATGCTCGACAACCACCTGCACAAGGGCAATGAGCTCGGACTCGACCTCAAGAACATCACCTGGAGGCGGGTCCTCGACGTCAACGACCGGGCCTTGCGCAACATCGTCATCGGCCTAGGCGCGGCCGAGGACGGAGTGGTCCGCGAGACCGGCTTCGACATCACCGCTGCTTCGGAGGTCATGGCGATACTTGCGCTGTCCTCGTCGCTGCAGGACATGCGAGCCCGGCTGAGTCGTGTCGTGGTCGGGTACTCGAAAGCAGGCGAGCCGGTCACCGCTGAGCAGCTGAAGGCAGCGGGAGCGATGACTGTCATCATGCGCGAGGCCATCAAGCCGAACCTGCTGCAGACGATCGAGAACACTCCCGTGCTCGTGCACGCGGGGCCCTTCGGCAACATCGCGCACGGGAACTCCTCCATCGTCGCCGACCTCCTGGGGATCCACTGCGGCGACTTCCTCATCACCGAGGCCGGCTTCGGGGCGGACATGGGTGCCGAGCGCTTCTTCAACATCAAGTGCCGTGCTTCTGGGCTGGTGCCGGATGCGGCCGTCATCGTCGCGACCGTCCGTGCGCTGAAGTCGCACTCCGGCAAGCATCACGTCGTCGCGGGTCGGGAGCTCCCCCCGGCGATCCTCGAGGAGAACCCCGAGGAGGTGCATATCGGGGGAGAGAATCTCCGCAAGCAGATCGAGAACGTCCAGATGCACGGAGTCACGCCTGTGGTCGCCATCAACTCCTTCCCTGGCGACTTCGTGTCCGAGCACGACGCGATCAAGGAGATAGCGAGCTCGATGGGTGTGCGGGCGGCGGTGTCGCGGCACTTCACCGATGGTGGCAAGGGAGCGACCGAGCTGGCCGAGATGGTGGCGGAGGCGGCGGAGGAGCCGAGCGACTTCCATGTCCTCTACCCGTCCGACGCGAGCCTGCGGGAGAAGATCGAGACTGTCGCCACGCGCGTCTACGGAGCCGACGGTGTCGATTACTCACCTGCGGCATCGCGTCAGCTCGACCGCTACGAGTCCTTGGGCTTCGGGAACCTGCCGGTGTGCATTGCCAAGACCCACCTCTCGATCTCGTCCGATCCGGCGCTGAAGGGCGCCCCTACGGGCTGGCGCCTCCCGGTGCGAGAGGCGCGAGCGTCAGTCGGCGCAGGTTTCGTGTACCTCATCTCCGGGGACATGCGGACGATGCCGGGCCTCGGGTCTCACCCGGCCGCGGAGCGCATCGATATAGACGACGCTGGCGAGATCGTCGGGCTCTCATGATCGCACCCATTTCCGCGGCTGCCCCGTGACCGAGTCGTCCGACTCGTCGTTAGCGAGCCGGCCGCTCCAGAGCTTTCTCGACGACGTGGCTGCCAAGACCTCGGCCCCGGGTGGGGGAGCAGTTGCAGCGATCGCAGTCGCGCTCGCGGCGAGCCTTTGCGCCATGGCGGCTCGTTACTCCGAGACTGCGCTCGCAGACGCTTTGTCGGTGGCGTCTCGTTGCGACGAGCTTGCGGCCCGCGCCTTGACGCTCGCGACAGCGGATGCCCATGCTTATGAGGCTGTTCTCGAAGTTCGCCGGCTGCGCCGCAGCCAGGGCGGTGAGGCCATTGCCACTGACGCAGACCTCGCAGCGGCTCTACTGGCAGCTAGCGACGTACCGCTTGAAGTTGCCGATCTCGGCGCAGAGGTGACCGAGCTGGCGGCGGGACTTCTCGCTCGTGGCAACCCGAACCTGGCTGGCGACGCTTTCGCCGGCGCTCAGCTCGCGCAAGGCGCCACGCGGGCAGCCGCTCGTCTCGCGGAGATCAACCTCGCGTCGTGCGGACCTGCAGCCGAGGGCCGCCACGAACGGGCGCTCGCCGCAGTCGGGCGTGCTGCCGCTGCTTCGGACTGAGCCCGACTTATAAGCGGCCGCATGGCTCGCACGTAACCTCGTCGTATGCCGAACGAGCTCCCCACGCGCTACCGCTCGTCCGACGAGGACAGCGCCCGATGGGTCGGCTTCCCGTTCCGGGAGGGCGACGTCGTGATCAGCACGCGCTCGAAGGCGGGCACCACGTGGATGCAGATGATCTGCGCGCTGCTGATCTATCAAACCCCGGACCTGCCAGCACCGCTGTCGGAGCTCTCACCATGGCTCGACTGGCTCGTCACACCCCGGGAGCAGATCTTCGAGCGGCTTGCTGCCCAGTCGAACCGCCGAGTCATAAAGACCCATACCCCTCTCGACGGCATCGTCCTCGATCCCCGAGCCACGTACATCGTCGTGGCAAGGCATCCCCTCGACGCCGCCGTCTCGCTTTATCACCAAGGCAACAACATCAATCGTGAGCGCTTGCGTCAGCTCACCGGTGCGTCCGAGCCCGCGCTCCCATCGCCACCACGGCCACCCCTGCACGAATGGCTCGTCGCATGGATCGGGGCCGATCCCGACCCTCACGACGCGCTCGATTCGCTCCCCGGGGTCATGTGGCACCTCTCGGACGCCTGGGCACGTCGCAACGAGCCGAACGTGTGTCTCGTGCGCTACGACGACCTGTCCGCTGACCTCGAAGGCGAGATGCGGCGCTTGGCTGGGCGTATTGGCATCACGGTCTCCGAGGCAGTCTGGCCGGAGCTCGTCACGGCTGCGTCGTTCAGGAGCATGCGGGCTGGCGTCGATCGCATCTCGCCGGATCCGTCCGGTGTCTTGAAGGACAAGAAGGCGTTCTTCCGGCGGGGAACTTCGGGAGCGGGACTCGAGCTGCTCAGCCCGGACGAGGTGGCCCGGTACCACACTCGCGTGTCGCACTTGGCACCTCCCGGATTGCTTGCCTGGCTTCACCGGAACGTCCAACCAGACTGAGGATCGCTGAGGGAACTTGCGGGCAAGCGGTCCCCGGGGCGCTCAGGCAAACGTGCCAGAATGTGCCGACAGGTCCGAGACACCTGCCGACAGCGAGCGCGCTCGCGAAGGAGGAAGCCCCCTGATGGACCCGACTGCGAGTTCAAGAGGCTCATTGCATCGGACGGTGCGTAACTCGCCTGCGAGACGAGTAACCGCGATCCTTGCGTTCGGTGCGCTTGCGCTTGGAGCAGCTGCTTGCGGCTCCTCTTCGAGCACACCCACCACAGCTGCCTCCGGCGGCTCCACCTCGGCCCCGACCAGCACTTCAGCGGGCGCGACCTCGACCACGCCCACGACCACGGCCGCGAGCGGCTCGTCCGCGCTCGCGGCCCTCGCCTCCAAGCTCAGCAGCGGCCAGAGCGCTACCTTCCTCGCCAAGTACAACCTCAGTGGCACGGAGTCGGGGCACGCGCTCAACGGCACGTTCGAGATCGCTCACAGTGGCACGAGCTCGTTGTTCGGTTTTGACGAGACTGCCGGCCAGTTCGAGGAGATCGCCAGCGGTGGCAAGTCGACAATTTGTGCTTACGTGGGCGGCAAGTGGGAGTGCTTCACAGGTAGCGAGGCCGCCGCATTCAGCGGGGCGGTGACCTCCTTCGAGAACGTGTACTCCTCGAAGGCAGAGCTCGCAGGCTTGAAGGCCGAGGAGACAGGCGCCTACGACGTCTCGTCTTCGACGCAGACGGTCGGTGGACAGAGTGCTTCGTGCGCCACTTTCAAGACGCACACCAACAACGGGTCGTACACCTTCTGCATAACGGCGCAGGGCGAGATGGCCGAGGTCAAGGCGTCGACCAGCACTGGCAGCGTCACGCTCACTCTGTCGAGCTATTCGACGAGCGTGCCGAGCAGCACCTTCACGCCGCCGGCAGCAACGGCTTAAGCAGGTCGCCCGGCGCCGCAAATGACTGAATGCCTCCGGCGCTCGCGGCGCCCTCTAGCCTCGCGGCGTCAGCGATGATCGGGACGTCGCGAGCACACACGGAACCCGACATCGAGATCCGCGCCGCGCCCGCGAACCGGCTGGCGCACGGCGCCATGCTGGCGATTGGAGGCTTCGTGGCCCTCTTGGTGACGATCGCGCTGATCGGCAGGGGAACCGTTTGGGCCATTGTCGCCGGGGCGTCCCTCGCGGTCTGGGTCGCCTACTACTACCGGCTCCTCAGCTTGTCGGTGGTGGTCCGCGGCGACGTCTTGGAGGCGCGCAACCTGTTCGCGACAAGACGCATCAACCGCGAGGCGGTAGGGGCTGTCACCCTCGGCGAGAGCTCGATGGTGAAGAAGCCGAACCAGACCGTCGTGCTCGCCCTCGACGGGGGCCAGCAAGTCGTGCTCGACGCCTGTGCGAGAACGATGCAGTCGCGCCGCAAGCGCCGTCGTGTCGAGGACTACCAGCGGCGCCTCGCCCAGTGGTCCGGGATCGACGAACCCGACGCTTCGGTCGGCGACGACGAGGTAGCAGGGCAGTGATATACACGGCCGAGTGAGGGCACCCGGCGAGTGAGGGCCGAACCCGTCGACTTGCACGACGACGCGGCATTGGCCGAGCACTCCTCGCTCACTGCTCTCGCGCAACGCTCTCCGGCGACCGAGTTCGTGCTCACTTGGAACGCAGTGGAGAACGATCCGATGATCCGCGTCAACGACGTGCTCGGGTTCGAGGTCGTTGGCTTGGGAACGGCCTGGCAGAAGTACCTCACTTGAGGCTCGGGCGTGTGCAACGCTGATCTCAGGACGACTCGACGGTGAAGGTGCGAAGATGAGCGATCTGCCGGAGAACCCGGAACGAGACGGTTCACCAGCCGCCGGTGGCTTCATCCCTCCCAGCAGCACCGACACCCCTCAGGGCGGGCAAGTCACGCCCCCGCCCTGGCAAGCACCACCGCCAGATGGTGGAGCCTGGCAGGCCCCGCCCCCGCAGGCCCCGCCCTTGGCAGGCCCTCCCGGCCAGGCTGGCGGAGCATGGGGCTTCGCACCTGGTGCCTTCACGAGTCAGCCTTACGCGGGTCTCGGCCAGAACCAGTACGGCGGGCCGCCCGTCAAGAAGACCAACGTCCTCGCGATCGTCGCGCTGGTCTTCGCGCTCCTGGGTGTCATCCCGTTCCTCGGGATCTTGGCGGCGATCACCGGAGCGATCATGGGTTTTGTCGCAAGGAAGATGATCCGCGCCAGCAACGGAGTCGAAGTCGGCGAAGGGTTCGCTCTCGCCGCCATTGTCGTGGGTCTTGTCCTGCTCGGCCTACAGGTCAGCGGCATAGCCCTCCTCGTCGGCGTGGTGCACCATTGCGCGCACTCCAACTGCCACTAGTGCCGGCTTAGGAGGGCGTACGCGTCACCATCCGCCTCGGTGAACCAGCTCGGACCGGTCACGCCGGCGTGCACTCAAGTCGCGGCGAGGTGCCGCCGGGTCCTCGTGCCCCACGGCGACACAGCCGACGACGTCGTGGGAGTCGGGAATGCCGAACTCCTTCCGGAAGCCCGGCATGTCGGCCGGGACGACCCCGAAGAGAAGGGCGCCGAGGCCCTCGTCGACGCACGCGAGCAGGAGCAGTACCGCCACAGCGCCGGCGTCGACGTACCAGTAGGGAACGGGCCACCTTGCCTCGTCGCGGTCGGTCCACCCTTTGTCGGATTGGGCGTACCGGTCGAGATACACGTCCTTCGAAGCGAGCACGACGATCAGGAGAGGCGCTTTCCGGATCCCGTCTCGGACTTCCGGCGACCAACCGCCTTGTTCTTCCGGAGAGGAGTGAGTAGCCCACAGCCGGGAGCGCTCCTCGTCAGACTCGAGGACGATGAGGGCGTAACCTTGGCTGTATCCGGCCGAGGGGGCTCGCAGGCCTGCAGCGATGATCCGTGCGGCGCTAGCCGGGTCCACTGGTTCGGTCGTGAAATGCCGCACCATCCGGCGCCGCCTGAGGACTTCTTGAAGCTCCATCGCACCTGATTATCACGGCGTTGCCGCCGCCGCGATCGCTTCGATCTCGATCCGCTGTCCTGAGTAGCCGAGTACCGAGACACCGACGAGCGTGCTCGGAGGATCCACCCCGAGAAACTCCCCCCGTACCGCCTCCCACCCACGCACCAGCTCCTCGTGATCCGCCGTCGCGACGTAGACCGTCGTTCGCAGCACGTCGCGCAGGCCGCAGCCGACCTCGCCGAGGACTGCGACGAGGTTCGACACAGCGAGCTTGGCCTGAGCCTCGAGATCGTCGGGCGTCACAACTCGCCCGTTGTCGTCTATGGGGCACGCGCCGGCGCAGAACACGAGGGCGTCGCTCGGCGCGGTCACCGTCGCGTAGGCGTAGGGAGCGCCCGCATGGAGCGCGGGAGCGGCAATTCGGCGCGGAGTCATGTCACCATTCCACCATCACGGTGACGCATGGGGAGCCGCGCTGTGCGATCCTCGCGGAATGAAGCCGGAGGCACAGGCGGGGCGGGAGGGCCGATCGACGAGTTTTGCGCAGCGGCTCTTCACCCCATTGCCGGATCGCTATGACCGTCTGGCCGAGCTTCTCTCGTTCGGCCAGAACGGCAGGTGGCGCCGGGAGATGGTCGATCACGCAATCGCGACGGGGCCGGAGCTGCTGCTCGACGTCGCGACCGGGCCCGGCGGGGTGGCGAGGCAGTTGGCCCGGCGGTCGAATGCCAGGATCGTCGGGATCGACATCACTACCGCAATGCTCGATCGAGCCGCTGCGCTCGTCGCAGGTGACGGGCTGTCGGACAGGATCGCGCTCGTCCGCGGTACCGGCGAGCGGCTGCCCTTTCCGGACGCGACCTTCGACGCGCTCACGTTCACGTACCTGTTGCGGTACGTGGGAGACCCGGCAGCGGTCTTGAAAGAGCTGGCCCGCGTGGTGCGTCCCGGCGGTGTGGTGGCTAGCCTCGAATTCTGCGTCCCGCCGGCGCCGTTCTGGCGGGGCGCCTGGTGGCTCTACACCCGCGCTGTGCTGCCTCTCGCCGGGGGAGTGACAGGTGGCAAGGAGTGGTTCGAGGTGGGGCGGTTCCTCGGCCCGAGCATCAGCCGCCACTACCGGCGGTACCCCATTTCCTGGACGACGGACGCGTGGGAAGCCGCCGGCATCGAACAGGTGGGCGTGAAGCAGATGAGCCTCGGTGGCGGGCTCGTGATGTGGGGTCGCAGAGCCGGTGGCTAAGGAGCAGACTCGGCCGGCGTTCTACGCGGCCTCGCCGGGCAGCCCGTGGCGCGACTGGTGGACGGTGCTCCATCCGCCGTACACAGCCTGGCATCTCGCATACGTCGTGATCGGCGCCGAGCTCGCGCCTCATCCGAAGCTCGCGCCCTTGCTCGCGACCCTGCTGGCGTTCTTCCTCGCAGTTGGTGTGGCGGCACACACGCTCGACGAGTTGCACGGTCGACCGCTGCGGACTGCGATCCCGCGGAGATGGCTCATCCTTGCCGCGGGGGTGGCGCTTGCGGCCGCAGCCAGCATCGGAGGGCTCGGCGTGACACGGGTCGGGTTGGTGCTCGTCCCGTTCATCGCTCTCGGCGTGTTCCTCGTCATCGCGTACAACTTCGAGCTCTTCGGCGGCGCCGTGCACAACGACTTCGTGTTCGCGCTCGCCTGGGGCTCCTTTCCAGTCCTGACTGCCTACCTGGCCCAGACCCGCAAGCTCAGCGCGGCTCCCGTGCTCGTCGCTGCCGCCGCCTTCGCCTTCTCGTTCGCGCAACGATCACTCAGTACCCGGGCGCGGTTCATCCGCCGCTCGGTGGACCATGTCGAAGGCTCGATCTGGACCGCAGACGGCTCCCGCCGCATCATCGACGAGCTCTTCCTGCTCGAGCCGCTCGAGCGTGCTCTCGGCGCGCTTTCGTGGGGCCTCGTCGCTCTTGCCGCAGGTCTCGCCATAGATCGGATGGTCTGACACACTTCTTCGCGATGGTGCCAAGCGTCTACACCGGCTTCTTCACTGCGGCCTCGGCTGCGGCCGGCTCGCTCATCGGCCTGTTGTTCGTAGCGATCTCGCTCAACCCCGAGTCGATCTTCGGCGAGAACAGCACGGCTCAGGGGCGCTCGATGGCCGGCGGCGCGTTCATCGGCCTCGTGAACGTCTTCCTCATGTCGCTCGTGGCCCTGATCCCGAACATCAATCTCGGAGCCGTTGGCGCGGGATTGGCGCTCGTCGCGTTGCTTGCGACGCTCATCCTGCACCGCCGCCTGCCGAGGAGCGAGCTCCACCTGACGCTGCTCGCGCTGAGCGTGGTGGCGTTCGTGGCGCAGCTGGCTGCAGGGACCATTCTCCTGCTCAGGCCTCACGATCGCTCCCTCGTCGGCTCGCTCGCGGCGCTCTCGATCGCGTCGCTGAGCGTCTCGCTCGCGAGAGCCTGGGCACTCATGCAAGGTCGTCATCTCCGCTCAGCGCCTTCGATCTCGGCAGCCGCCGCCAGCGAAGCGTCGTTCACGCCGGAGGAGACTCGGCAGTCAGGGCAATCTGTATGAGTCATCAGGACGTATCTCCTGGTGTGGCTACGAGCCAGGCCCCTTCTGACACCAGATCTGACGAGAACCTCCTGAGCGCGATGGCGCTCAACGACGAGGGTGCCGCGATCGCATTTATCCGGCGATACCAGCGACGATTATTCGGGCTCGCGCTCGGGATCGTGAGCGACCCGTCCCTTGCAGAAGAGATCGCGCAGGAGGCCCTGATCCGTGTCTGGAAGCACGCTCCTGTCTACGACGTCCGCCGCGGGTCTGTCACGACTTGGGTGCTCACGATCACGCGGAATCTGTCAATCGACGCGCTGCGCATGCGCCGCGCGATCCCCGTGCAGCCCGACGACCTGATCGCACTCGGCCTTGCAAGCCGCGACCCCGACCCCGAGGACGCCGCTCAGCTCTCAGACTCGTCGAGCAGGGTGCACCGAGCGCTACAGACCATTCCTCGCGAGCAGCGCCAAGCCCTGCTTCTGTCCGCCTATTACGGGCTGACAGCAGAGGAGATCGCCGAGCGCGAATCGATCCCACTCGGGACCGCGAAGACGAGAATCCGGGCCGCGCTCATCAAAGTGCGCGCAGCGCTGGCCGAGACGGACGAAGAGGACTTAGTGCGCGTGAAGGAGCAGGACCGAGATGAGTGAGACGACGACGACCTGCACGGCTGTTCGGCTGGCAGCAGCCGAGCTCGCTCTAGGGATCCTCGTGGGTTCCGAGCGTGCCGCGGTGCTGGCACACCTCGAGACGTGCGCAGAATGCCGCGCCGAGGTGCAGAGCTTCGCGGCTGCGACCGACGCGCTGTTCCAGCTCGCCCCTGAGGCTGACCCGCCTGCCGGGTTCGAGGTGCGGTTGCTCGCGAGGCGCGCCGAGCGTGAGGGTGACAAGCAGGTCGAGACGGCCCCGGCAGTCATCCGGTCGCTCGACTCCCGGAGGACCGCCACCACCCGCATGAGAGCGCTGCTCGCAGCAGCTGCCGTCGTCCTTCTCGGAGCGGGTGTCGGTGTCGGGTCTCTCGTCTCGGGCGGCGGCAGCCAGCCCCGCCTGGCAGCGGTCCGTGCGGCCGAGCTCTCGTGGCACGGTTCCGACCTGGGCGACGTGGTCGTCGCGCCGGGGAATCCCTCGTGGGTGTTCATGTCCGTTCAGGACGGCGACTACGCCGGCTGGGTCCGCTGCGTCGTGACCGAGAACGGGAAAGATGTCACCGTCGGGCGCTTCTTGCTGCATGACGGTTACGGCGGCTGGGCCGTGCCGCTCAGCGTCGCTCCGGGAGCGGTCAGCGGCGCGCGCCTCGAGCTCGACAACGGGACGACGATCGCATCTGCGTCGCTGTAGAGCCGATCACCCCCTGATCGGGCGCCGGCAATCCCTAACTGCGCTGCGCCCGTAGGACTGGCATGAACAGAATCGTCTTGAAATTCACAGGTCTTGTCAGTGTCGGTCTGGCCGCAGCGCTCGTGCTCCCGACCACTGCCTCTGCATCGAGCAAGACCTTCATCGGTGGTTTCACGAAGGTGACGAAGATCGCCTCGACCGTCCCGCCCCTCGGCAAGGGAGTGAGAGGCACCGGCGACTTGAACCCGTACGGCACGGCGGTCGTACCAGCGAGCACGGGCGACCTCGTCGAGGGCGACGTGCTCATCTCGAACTTCAACAGCTCGAAGAACCTCCAGGGAACCGGGACCACGATCATGCAGATCTCGCCGAAGGGGAAGGCGACCGTCTTCGCCCGCCTCGGGAGCCAGGTCTCCGGCCCCGTCGGGCTTACGACGGCGCTCGCGGTCTTCAAGCGAGGTTTCGTGGTAGTTGGCTCGCTTCCGACGACCGACGGATCGGCCGCAACAGCAAAGTCCGGTGCCTTGTACGTCCTCAACAGCACCGGCAAGCTCGTCTCGACGATCACCGGCGATGGGATAGACGGTCCGTGGGATCTCGCGTCGTACGACGGCGGGGGCTGGGGAGCGCTCTTCGTCACGAACGTGTTGAACGGCACCGTCGCCGGTAAGGGCGCGACCGTGAACAAAGGCACGGTCGTTCGTATCGTGCTCGACCTCACGAAGTCGACGCCGACGGTTATCGACAGCCAGGAGATCGGATCTGGCTTTGCCGAGCAGACCAACGCTTCTGCGCTCGTGCTTGGCCCGACCGGCGTGGGCCTCAGCGCGAACGGCACTCTCTATGTCTCCGACACCGTCCACTCGAAGATCGACGCGATCCCCGACGCGCTGTTCCGCTCAACCTCTGACGGCACAGGCGCAGTAGTGACGTCAGGAGGCTTCGTCGACAACCCGCTCGGACTCGCGGTCGCTCCCAATGGCGACATCCTCACGGTCAACGGAGCCAACGGCTACATCGTCGAGACGACACCGACGGGCGACCAGGTGGTCTGGACGTACCTCGACAAGACAGGTTCACCCGAAGGAGCCGGAGCGCTGTTCGGCCTTGCTGTCCAGCCGGGCAACAAGGGCGTGTACTTCGTCGACGACGACCTGAACACCCTCGAGTTCTTCCACTAGAGGCGCCGCCGCACGCATGCAGTGCCACCCCCCGGCACGCAT
>JBKQLZ010000004.1:0-15247 GCA_052146895.1 Acidimicrobiales bacterium | reverse complement strand
CAGCCTTCGTGACAGAAAGGGATGCCGCAGTCCATGCAACGGGCGGCCTGGGTCTCGAGCACGCTTGGCGGGAACGGCTCGTAGACCTCCTTCCAGTCGCGGAGCCGCACCGCAACCGGGCGGCGGGTCGGCCCGACACGCTCGTAGCGGAGAAAGCCCCTCGCGTCACCCACGGGAGGCCGCCATGATCGCTTCCTCCACCGCTTCGCCGTTCTCGATCGCTCGACGCGTCGCCTCGAGCACCCGCCGGTAGTCCTTCGGCATCACCTTCACCATCTGAGCCAGAGCCGCCGGCTCGTCCGCGAGGAGCCGGGCGGCCACGGCAGAGCCGGTGAGAGACTCATGGCGCCGGAGCAGCTCCAAGACGGTCCGGCAGTCCTCTTCGTCGAGCTGCTCGAGCGCGACCATCTCGAGGTTGCAGCGGAGCTCGAGATGCCGATCGGGGTCGTGCACGTATGCGATCCCGCCGGACATCCCCGCTGCGAAGTTGCGGCCAGTGGATCCGATGACGAGGACGGTTCCACCGGTCATGTACTCGCAACCGTGATCCCCCACGCCCTCGACGACCGCGACTGCCCCGGAGTTCCTCACACAGCAACGTTCGCCAACCTGACCGCGGATGAACGCCTCGCCACTCGTAGCCCCATAGAGCACGACGTTGCCGACGATCACCTGCTCCTCGGCCGGCGACGGGGCTGACTCGTGCGGCCGCACCACCAGCCGGCCGCCCGACAGGCCCTTGCCGAGGTAGTCGTTCGCGTCGCCGACGAGCTCGAGCGTGATCCCGCGCGGCACGAAGGCACCGAAGCTCTGGCCGGCCGAGCCCTGCAGGCGGATGTGGATCGTCCCGTCGGGGAGCCCTCCCCCGCCGTGGCGCAGGGTCAGCTCGTGACCGAGCATCGTTCCGACGGAACGGTGGACGTTTCTCACCGAGAGGTCCATCTCGACGGGCGTGCCGTTCTCGAGCGCCCGGGCGCAGTGCTCTATCAGCACGTTGTCGAGCGCGTGCTCGAGCCCGTGATCCTGGCCCGCCGTGCAGTGAAGCGCCTCGCCCGGCGCCCCAGGCAGGAGAATCGGGGCAAGGTCAAGCTTGCCGGCCTTCCAGTAGTGATCGATCGCCCGGGAGACCTCGAGGCACTCGACATGGCCGACAGCCTCTTCGAGACTCCGGAAGCCGAGCTCGGCGAGGAGCTCGCGCACCTCCTCGGCGATGTACTCGAAGAAGGTCTCGACGAACTCCGGCTTGCCGCTGAAGCGCTGGCGCAGCTCGGGGTTCTGGGTGGCGATCCCGACGGGGCAGGTGTCGAGGTGGCAGACGCGCATCATGACGCAGCCCGACACGACTAGTGGAGCCGTCGCGAACCCGAACTCCTCCGCGCCGAGCAGGGCGGCGATCACGACATCGCGGCCCGTCTTTATCTGCCCGTCGACCTGAACGACGATCCTGTCCCGCAGCCCGTTGCGGACGAGCGTCTGCTGCGTCTCGGCGAGGCCGAGCTCCCACGGGATGCCGGCGTGCTTCAAGGACGTGAGGGGTGCAGCACCTGTACCCCCGTCGTGCCCGGAGATGAGCACCACGTCAGCGTGCGCCTTCGCGACCCCCGCCGCCACGGTGCCGACTCCGACTTCGGCAACGAGCTTCACGTGTATGCGAGCGGCCGGGTTGGCGTTCTTCAGGTCGTAGATGAGCTGAGCGATGTCCTCGATCGAGTAGATGTCGTGGTGCGGCGGCGGGGAGATCAGCCCGACGCCAGGTGTAGAGTGCCGGGTCTTTGCGATCCACGGATAGACCTTCTGCGCCGGGAGCTGGCCTCCCTCGCCCGGCTTCGCGCCCTGGGCGATCTTGATCTGGAGGTCGTCGGCGCTCACGAGGTATTCGCTCGTCACGCCGAAGCGCCCAGAAGCGACCTGCTTCACCGCCGAGCGGCGGGAGTCACCGTTCGCATCGGGCACGTAGCGCTCGGGGTCCTCGCCCCCTTCACCGGTGTTGGACTTCCCGCCGAGGCGATTCATCGCGATCGCGAGCGTCTCGTTCGCCTCGGCCGAGATCGACCCGTAACTCATCGCCCCGGTGGCGAAGCGCTTGACGATCTCGGTGACGGGCTCGACCTCGGAGATCGGAACGGGCGATCGGCCGCCCTCAGCCGGGCCGGTGAACCGGAGCAGCCCGCGGATCGTCGCCAGCTGCTCGGACTGGTCGTCAACGAGCGAGCTGTATTGCTTGAAGATGTCGTAGCGCTTGGCACGCGTCGCGTGCTGCAGCTTGAAGACGGTCTTCGGGTTGAACAGGTGGTACTCACCGTCACGGCGCCACTGGTACTCACCGCCGGTCTCGATCTCGAGCTGGCCAGGAAGCGGGGGCACGGTGCCGAAAGCGGTCTCGTGACGCCTCGCCACTTCCGCCGCGATCTCGACCGACCCGATCCCCCCGAGACGACTGGGTGTCCCTGTGAAGTAACGGTCGACGAACTCCTGCGCGAGACCGACGGCCTCGAACACCTGGGCACCAGTGTACGAGGCGACTGTCGAGATCCCCATTTTCGACATCACCTTCAGGATCCCCTTCGAGGCGGCCTTCACGTAGTTGCGGATCGCCTGGCGCTCGGTCAGCCCTTCGATCTCTCCGCGCCTTACCATCTCGGCTATCGAGTCGAAGGCGAGGTACGGGTTCACTGCCGCCGCGCCGTACCCGATGAGTAGGGCGAGGTGATGCACCTCGCGTGCGTCACCGGACTCCACCACGAGACCGACGCGCGTCCGCTCGCGCTGGCGGACGAGATGGTTGTGAACGGCGGCCGTGAGCAGCAACGACGGGATCGGCGCATACTCCTCGCTCGCGTGGCGGTCGGAGAGCACGATCACGTTCGCCGAGAGTGCGACTGCCTCCGACACCTGATCGCACACCTTTGCGAGTGCCTCCTCGAGACCAGGACCGCCCCGTGCGACCTGGAAGAGGCCGTCGACCGCGAATGCCTTGTAGCCCGGCGTCTCCCCGCCTTCGTTCACGTAGAGCAGCTTGGCGAGCGTCTCGTTGTCTAGAACGGGGTAAGGAAGGACGATCTGGCGGCAGGAATCTGGCTCGGGGAGAAGAAGGTTGCGCTCGGGGCCGACCGAGGCGGCAAGTGATGTGACGAGCTCCTCGCGGATGGCATCGAGCGGTGGGTTCGTAACCTGGGCGAAGAGCTGTGCGAAATAGTCGTAGCAAAGGCGCGGGCGCTCGGACAGCACTGCGATCGGCGTGTCCGACCCCATGGATCCGATGGGCTCTGCGCCTGTTCGCACCATCGGGGCGACGATCACGCGTAGGTCCTCGCTCGTCATCCCGAACAGCCGCTGGTGCCGCAGGACCGAGGCGTGCTGAGGCGTCAACATCACCCGCGAGGGCAGGTCCTCGAGTTGGACGAGGCCCTTGTCGAGCCAGTCCCTATAAGGATGCTCGGCCGCCAGCGCAGCCTTGACCTCCTCGTCGTCGACTATCCGGCCGGCGACGGTGTCGACGAGGAACATGCGCCCGGGCTTGAGCCGCCCCCTTTTCACCACCTTGCTCGGCGGGATGTCGAGCACTCCGACCTCTGAGGCCATGACGACCAGCCCGTCGTCGGTGACCCAGTAGCGCGCGGGACGCAGGCCGTTGCGGTCGAGCACTGCACCGACGAGACGGCCATCTGTGAACGCGACCGCGGCAGGACCGTCCCACGGTTCGATGAGACGGGAGTGGTACTCGTAGAACGCGCGACGCTCGGGATCCATCTCCCGGTGGTTCTCCCATGCCTCGGGGATCATCATCAGCACCGCGTGCGGGAGCGACCTGCCCCCTAGATGGAGGAGCTCGAGAACCTCGTCGAAGGAGGCGGAGTCGCTTGCCCCTGGCGTGCAGATCGGGAACAACCGCGAGATGTCGCCGGGCAGCGCGTCGCTCCGGAGGAGCGACTCCCGTGCCCGCATCCAGTTGCGGTTGCCTCGAACGGTGTTGATCTCGCCGTTGTGCGCGACAAAGCGGTACGGGTGCGCGAGCGGCCACGACGGGAAGGTATTTGTCGAGAAACGGGAGTGCACCAGCGCAATGGCGCTCTCGAGGCGCTCGTCGGCGAGATCCGGGAAGAAGCGCCGCAGCTGATGCGTGGCAAGCATCCCCTTGTAGACAAAGGTCCGTGAGGAAAGGGACGAGAAGTAGAAGTCCGCGATCTCGTGCTCGGAGCGCTTCCGGAGGATGAACAGCATGCGCTCGAGGTGTGACGGAACCGATGGGTCTGCGTCGGGCGGCGGGAAGCTCTCGGCGCCCGCGGCGACGAAGACCTGCCAGAAGCTCGGTGCCACCTCGCGCGACGAGCGACCCGCCTGCTCGAGGTCGACATTCATCTCGCGCCAACCGAGGACTTCGAGGCCCTCCTCGGCCGCGATGGCCGCGAACCGGTCCTGAGCCTCGCCAGCTTCGGCTCTGTCCGGCGACAGGAAAGCCAGCCCCGAGCCATAGCGCCCTGCTTCCGGCAGCTCGATTCCTTCGGACAAGGCCAGGTCCGCAAACAGCCGGTGCGGCATCTGGACGAGAATGCCGGCCCCGTCACCGGTCTCTGGGTCCGAGCCGAAAGCGCCGCGGTGGGCAAGATTCTCGAGCGCTGTGATGCCGAGCTCCACCACTTCGTGGCTCGGCCCACGCCGCATGTCCGCCACGAAGGCGACTCCGCAGGCGTCGTGCTCGAAGGCGGGATCGTATAGACCAGCCTTTTCGCTTGTCACTGCCATGGCGTCCTCTGTGTCCCTCAACTGCTCGGTCTCGCCCGGGACGCCCTTGGCCCTTCGGTCGAGCAAGAATACACGCGCCCAACTGCTGTCAGCCGCCGCTCGCCGCGGAGCTGACTTCGGGTCGGCAGCGCACGGCTGCCTCGTAGGCTAGGGCGGTGGCTGACGTGCTCGTCCTCGGTGGGGGGATAATCGGACTGGCCGTCGCGTGGCGCCTAGCGGGAGGCGGCGCGTCCGTCACCGTGCTCGATCCCTCCCCCGGCGCGGGCGCCTCGAACGTCGCCGCCGGGATGATCGCGCCCGTCACAGAGGCCCACTACGGAGAGGAACCACTTCTCGGCCTGAACCTCGAGTCCGCCGCGGCGTGGCCCGGCTTTGCTTCCGAGCTCGAACAGGCCTCGGGCCTCCCCGTCGGGTACGACGACTCGGGAACTCTCGCCATCGCGTTCGATCCGAGCGACAAAGCCGCTCTCGACGAGCTCCACCGCTTCCAGCAAAAGCTCGGGCTCGAGAGCGTGCCCATCCCCGCTGCCCGGTGCCGGCAGATAGAGCCCACGCTCGCCCCCTCGATCCGCGGCGGGCTGAACGTCCCATTTGACCATCAGGTCGATCCCCGACTCGTCACAAGAGCCCTCCTGGCAGCGTGCCGCGCGAACGGCGTAACAGTTGTCGAGGCCGCCGCGACCGAGATCGTTCTTTCCGCTGGTGCCTTCACCGGCGTGAGAACCGACTCTGGGGACACGATCACCGCTGGTCAGGGAGTCCTGGCGACTGGCTGGCAGGCCGGTCGAGTGAAGGGGCTGCCTGACCACGCAGTGCCACCCGTTCGGCCCGTGAAGGGACAGATCCTTCGGCTTCGGCTGCCGGCATCGCTCCCCCGGCCCGCTCAGACCATCCGTGCTGTCGTGAGGGGCCAGTCGGTCTATCTCGTGCCGAGGTTGGGCGGGGACATCGTTTGCGGCGCTACCTCAGAGGAGCTCGGCGCGGACACGACCGTCACGGCAGGCGCTGTCTACGCGCTGCTGCGGGACGCGCAGGCTGTGCTGCCCATGCTCTCCGAGGCCGAGCTGACCGAGTCCGCTGCCGGCCTCAGGCCGGGATCGCCCGACAACGCGGCCATGATCGGACCGAGCGTCGTCGACCGCTTGGCCGTCGCGACCGGTCACTATCGCCACGGGATCTTGCTCACGCCTGTCACTGCCGCGATGATCGCTGGATTGCTGTCCGAGGGCCCCTCGAGCGGCGGGAGCGAGTGGGAGCGGTGGGCGGTTTTCGACCCTCGGCGTTTCTCCGGGGAAGTGACCAAGGCGTGATCGAGGCTGTCGTCAACGGCGAGCATCGCGAGCTTCCCCGAGGCAGTACGGTCGACGACGTGGTCGCCCTGCTCTCGTCGTCGCGCGCTGGGATCGCCGTAGCGGTGAACGGCCTTGTCATCGCCAGGTCGAACTGGCGGGGCGCCGCGATCGAGCCTGGTGACGTGGTGGAGGTCCTCACGGCGGCGCAGGGCGGCTGAGCGTGACCGACGATCTGCAGATCGCAGGTGAGAAAGTCGGGTCGCGGCTGATCCTCGGGAGCGGTGGCATCCCGAGCATGCACGTGCTCGAGCAGACTGTTCTGGCCGCCGGGGCGAAGCTCGTGACAGTCGCGATGCGTCGCGTGAGCTCCTCGGCGAGAGGATCGATCCTCGACGTGCTCGCCCGCTGCGACGTGCGCGTCCTGCCCAACACAGCGGGTTGCTTCACGGCCGCAGAGGCGGTGCTGACCGCCAAGCTCGCGCGGGACGCGCTCGGCACGAACTGGGTGAAGCTCGAGGTGATAGGAGACGAGATCACGTTGCTGCCAGACCCCGTCGAGCTCCTCGCGGCGGCTCAGCAGCTGGTCGACGAGGGTTTTGTCGTTCTCCCGTACACCAACGACGACCCGATCCTCGCGCGGCGCCTCGAACAGGCCGGTTGCGCTGCCGTGATGCCGCTTGGAGCCCCGATCGGGTCAGGGCTCGGCATCCGCAATCCCCACAACCTCGCGATGATCACCGACTCCGCTTCCGTCCCGGTCATCCTCGACGCCGGCATCGGCGCCCCCTCCGATGCGACTCTCGCAATGGAGCTCGGATGTGCGGGCGTCATGGTCGCATCCGCCATCACCCGCAGCCCGAACCCGGTCGTCATGGCGGGCGCCTTTGCCCTTGCCGTGCAAGCCGGCGCGAGGGCGTTCGAGGCCGGGAGGATCCCGCGGCGCTGGCACGCGCAGGCCTCGAGCTCGTTCGAGGACCTCGCCGCCTTCGGGCCGAGCGGCTCCCGTCCCGCCCATGTCGACTGATCCCTCTGCTCAGCCCCCGAGCCGGTCGTCGACGCCGCCCGTCGCGCTCACGATCGCCGGCACTGACTCCGGCGGAGGCGCGGGTATCGCAGCTGACCTGCGGACCTTCGCCGCCCACGGTGTCTTCGGAACGCTCGCGGTGACTGCCGTGACCGCCCAGAACACTGTCGGGGTCAAGGCCATCCGCGTGATGGACCCCGACCTCGTCGCAGCACAGATCGACGCCGTCGTCAGTGATCTCGTACCCCGCGCCGCCAAGACGGGGATGCTCGCGTCCGCCGCAATCGTCTCGCTCGTCGCGTCGAAGGCAACTTCGGGTGAGGTCCCGATGCTCGTCGTCGATCCCGTGCTCGTCGCGTCGTCGGGCGATCCCCTCTTCGAGGGAACAGGCACGGCCGAGGCGTACCGTGACCTCGCCTCAGCTGCCGCCGTCATCACCCCCAACCTCCCTGAGGCATCCCTGCTCGTCGGCTGGGCGATCACGGACCTCGCCTCGATGGAGGCAGCCGCAGCCGAGTTGCACGCGCTCGGCCCGGCACTCGTGGTCGTGAAAGGCGGGCACCGCCCAGGCGCCGAAGCAGTCGACGTCGCTTACGACGGCCGGGCCATGACTCACCTCACGGCCCCCTGGGTGGTGACTCGGAACGTCCACGGGACAGGCTGCAGCTTCTCCGCCTCCATCGCCGCGAACCTCGCTCTTGGTCGCGACCCGTTGACCGCAGCGCTCGAGGCCAAGCAGTACGTTCACCGGGCGATCGTGCTCGCCTCACGCTGGGAGCTGGGATCGGGCCACGGCCCGATCGATCACTTGGGTGCGGGGAGCCTCACGGGCGCGCCGTAGGGATGAAGGACGGACGGGACGGCTACCTCGCCGCTCGGCTCCTGATACGTCTCCATGAGGGCGATGAGCCAACGTGCAGTCATCGCCGTGCCGTTCAGCGTGTGGGCGACCTGCAACTTGCGCTCGCCGTCACGGAAGCGGATGTTGAGACGGCGAGCCTGGTAATCAGTCGTGTTCGAGCACGAGGTGATCTCCCGGTAGCGCCCTTGGCTTGGGATGTAGGCCTCGATGTCGTACTTCTTCGACGCCGAGGGGCCGAGATCGCCTGCCGCAGTGCAAACCACCCGGTAGGCAAGCCCGAGCTTGCTCACAAGCTCCTCTTCGATAGCGAGGATCCGCTCGTGCTCGGTCCGCGAGCTCTCGGGGCTCGTGTAGACGTACATCTCGACCTTGTCGAACTGGTGCACCCGGAAGATCCCCCGCGTGTCACGGCCAGCGGCTCCGGCCTCGCGGCGGAAGCACGTCGAGTACCCGGCGTAACGAAGCGGGAGCTCAGCCGCCTCGAGGACCTCGCCGGCATGTAGGCCGGCCAGGGCGACCTCGGAGGTACCGGTCAAGTAGAGGTCGTCACGATCCACGCGGTAGAGGTTCACCTCGTCGTTCGGGAGGAAGCCAGTGCCGTACATCGCTTCCTCCCGCACGAGCACAGGAGGCAGGACCGGCTCGAAACCCTCGCCGATCAGGTGGTCGAGCGCATAGCGGTACATCGCGAGCTCGAGGAGCGCAGATGGCCCACGCCTGTAGGCGAACCTCGCGCCAGAGAGGCGCACCCCGCGTTCAAGGTCGAAGCCGCCGAGCTCGACATGATCCCGGATCTCGAACGCAAATGCCGGCTCGGTGCCGACCCGGCGGAGCTCGACGGCATCCTCGTCGGTGTTCCCGTCGGGCACGTCGTCCTCGGGCGGGTTCGGGACGAGATCGAGCAGCTCCGAGCGCCTCCGCTCAGTGATCTCAAGCTCGGCCTCCGCCACCCTCAATTCGTCCTTCACGCCCTGCATCTCTGCTTGCTGCTCAGGGCTCGGGCGCCCTTTCAGTCTCGTACGAGCTCGCAGGGACTCAGCCGCACTCGATTGGGCACGCCAGGTGGCATCGACCGCGACCAGCTCGTCGAACAGCTCGCCCGCACCCTTGCGCGCGAGCGCGGCCCTCATCGGCCCCGGCTGCTCGCGCGCGAGTCGGATGTCAATCATGTCGGGCTACCGGCAACGTCGGGCTACCGGCGGCGACGTTTGCGAGGCCTTGGCGCAGGTCGCTGCTGGCCGCCCGAGCTCCTCGCGCCTCCTGAGCGGCCGCTCCCGCCACTGCCACCGCTGGTTCCACTCCGGCTCGCTCCGCTGCTCGTCCCACCTGAGGGTCGGGCTTGCTTTGCAACCGCTGCCGCTGGAGCCGGAGCGTCCCCGTCGTCGTCCATCTCCTCGTAGTCGTCCGCCGCGTCCTCGTAGTCGTCTGCCGGGGCGGGCTTCCCCGCGGAGGGACGGATCGGGCCGCGGTCGAGCGCCACCGCGCCACCGCTCGCCTTGCGCCGGCGCCGGGAGCCGCCGGCTCCACCCGTGCCCCGGTCCTCGAGGACTCCCCCTGCTACCGCGGCAGGCGTCAGCAACATGATGCCGGCGCCGCGATTCTCGAGCCGTTCCCGGATTTGGCGGTAGCGAGGCTCGCGTTCCTTCAAGATCGCCACGAGTGGTGACGCGATGAAGATCGAGGAATACGCACCGCTCGAGAGGCCTATCAAGAGGGCAAGCCCGAAGTACTGCAGCGTGGTGGCGCCAAGGATGTCCGCCCCGAGCACGAGCACGGCAAGGATCGGCATGATCGCCACCGCAGAGGTGTTGATCGAACGGGCGAGGGTCTGGTTCATCGAGAGGTTGACGACGTCGGTGAACGAGAGCTTGCCGCTCGCGCCGAGTCCCTTCGTGTTGTCGCGGACGCGGTCGAACACGACGATCGTGTCATAGAGCGAGTAACCGAGGATCGTCAGGAAAGCCACGACGGTGTCGGGAGTCACGAGGAAGCTCGTGAGCGAGTAGATCCCTATGGTCACGAGGATGTCGTGTATGACCGCGATGATCGCCGCGAGAGCCATCTTCCACTCGAAGAAGATCGATATGTAGGCCGCGATCATGATGAAGAAGACGATCAGGGCAACGACGGCCTTGTGGGTGATCTGGCTCCCCCACGTCGGGCCGACTTCTTGGACGGTGACAGCGTTGCCCGACTTGTGATGGGTGACTTTCGCAAGCGCAGCCGAGATCTTGTCGACCGTCGTCGTGTATTGCGGGCTCCCGATGGCCGGTGTGCCGGAGAGCTTCGCTTCGACCTGGATCGTCTGGTTCGACCCCGTGCCGAGCATCGTGATGGTGGCGCCGCCGAGGCCGTAGCCCGCGAGAGCAGTCCGAGCCTGGTTGACGCTGGCACCGTTCGCAGGTATCTGCCAGGAGGTGCCGCCGACGAACTCGATGTCGAAGTTCAGGCCCTGGGTCGCGAGCGAGATGACGCCTGCGAGGATGACCAGCCCTGAGACGAGGAACCAGATCCGCTTGCGCCGGACGAAGTCGAACTTCGTCTGGCCGTAGTAGAGGCGGCGGAATCCCGCGGTAATCCCGCTCTCTCTCGTTGTGCCGTCGAGGGTGGCAGTTATGGTGCTCACGCCCCCGCCTCCGAGCTCGCCGTCGCTGCGAGTCCGCGAGCCACGCCGAGGTGACGTGCCTCGGTGAAGATCCGGTTGCGCCCGAGGAGGATCACAAGCGGCCGTGTGAAGAAATAGGCCGTGATGACATCGATGATGGTTGAGAGCCCGAGCATGAAGGCGAACCCGCGAACGGCACCGACCGAGAGCCACCACAGGACGAGCGCGCCGATGAACGACACCGCGTCAGCTGAAAGGATCGTGCGGTAGGCGCTCTTGAATCCCCGGTCCACAGAGGCCCGGATGGAGCGGCCCGCTCGCACTTCGTCCTTTAATCGCTCGAAGTACACGACGTAGGAGTCGACGGTGATTCCGACCGAGACGATCAGTCCCGTGATTCCTGACAGGTCGAGTGTCAACTGGAACGACGAATGACCGAGGGCCGAGATGATCGCGTAGATCAGCGCGGCGGTGGTGAGCAGCCCCAGGACGACGACGACTCCGAGCGCTCGGTAGTACAGGATCGTGTAGAGCATGACGAGCACGAGGCCGAGTAGCCCCGCGAGCAAACCGGCATGGAGCGACGTCGCGCCGAGTGAGGGCGAGACCACCTCGGAGGTCACCTTGACCAGCGTCACGGGCAGCGCACCGTAGTTCAGGTTGATGGCGAGAGCGTTCGCCGACTGTTGGGTGAAGCTGCCGGTGACCTGTCCCGAACATCCGAACTGCGAGCCAGTTGCGTCGATGACTGGCGCCGAGATGATGCTCCCGCCGAGGTCATCCGCCACAAGGCTGTGGTAGTTCTTGGTCGCGAGCGCGTCCCAGATCGGGCAACCGGATTTCGAGAGGGAGAACTGGATTATCCAGCCACCTTGCGCCTCGTAAGTCGGCGTGGCACTCGAGATGACCTCGCCGCTCGCCTCGGAGGGCCCGAGCTCCATGCGATCGGTAGAGCCCTGCAACGGAAGCAGGACTGTCTTGCTCGGGAGATCCAGTGCGATGGGCGTCGTCTGGTAGTTGGCCAGCGGCGGATATGGCGTCCCACCCGTGTTCGTGCTGGTCGGCTTGTAAGTCGAAGGACACAGCGGTGGTGTCACGTAGGGCGTGCTCTTAGCCTTCGACTTAGCCTTCGACTTCGACTTCGACTTGGTCGACTTCGTCGTTGTGGTGGTCGTCGTTGCCGCCGTGGTAGTGGTCGTCGCCTTGGTGGTCGTGGTCGTGCCACTCTTGCCCTTCGCGACCGTCGTGGTGGTCGTGCTGGGCGACGTCGTCGTGGTAGTCGTCGTCGTGGCCGGGCCTGTGTACGGGTCGGCGTAGCAGAGCACGGGCCTGAAGTAGAGCTGTGCCGTGCTACCGAGTGCCTTCAACTTCGCGTTGGCATCCTTCACGCCCGGCAGCTGCACGACGACGTCATTGCCCTGCACGTTGATGTTGGGCTGGCTCACGCCGTAGGCATTCGCGCGGTTGGAGAGGATGCTGACGACAGTGTTCAGCTTCGCCTTCGAGACGTTCTTGCCCGTCGCGCACGTGGTCGTCGACTTAGGAGCCGCCGGGCAGTAGACGACCGAGAGCCCGCCGCGCAGGTCGAGGCCGAGCAGCGGCTTCCAGTTGAGCGCCACGACTCCTGCGAACGAGCCCAGGCAGACGATGCAGACGAGGATCACGCTCGTGAGGTGACCTCGCCTCATGACTGTTTGCCGCCCGAGCCGTCGTTTGCGTCGGGTGCGGCGTCATCGCCGTCGTGACCAGCGGGCCACCACTGGTTGTCCGTGAGGTGCGAGTCGTCCTCGTCCGGCCGAGCGGCGATCTCGTCGTCGGAGACCGGCGGGGGAACTTGCCGCGCGATCGCGGCGCGAACGACAACGATCTCGGTGCCCGGAGCGATCTCGATACGTGCGCGGTCTCCCTCGATGCTGACCACCCGGCCGATGATGCCGGATGTGAGCATGATCTCGTTACCGACCTCGATCGAGCTCTGGGTCTGGTGTTGCACGCGCGCGCGTCGACGCTGTGGCCGGATGAGGAGGAAGTACCCGATCGCGGCGATTATCACGATGAAGATGAGCGTCCCGTACGGGTTGCTCTTCGTGGTCGTCGACGCTGCCTTGGTGAGCAAGAAGCTGTGAAGGGTCAAACTGATGAGTGAAAGATGGGCGGACATGCGCTCCCTGCCGGTCGAGAACGAAGCGACGACACTGTAGCTGGTGGCGAAGGTGTCGCCGGAGCAGGCCAAATGCAGGGGGCGAGCCCTAGGTGACGAGGCCCGGGTCGGGCGACACCTGCATGACCCGGCACACTCCGATCAGCTGGCCCGTTCGTCGTCGAACAAGGTGGGCAACACGAGGCCACGCTCTGACTGCAGGCTTGCCGGGTCCTCGGGAACTGGCAGGCCGAGGTGCTCGTACGCAGCGGGCGCGGCTATGCGGCCCCGCGGCGTACGCATCACCAACCCGGACTTCAGCAAGAATGGCTCGTAGACGTCCTCCACCGTCTCGGGCTCCTCCCCGACGCTGACCGCCAAAGTCGACAACCCGACCGGTCGCCCGGAGAAGCGAATGCACAAAGTCTCGAGAATCGTCCTGTCCAGCCGATCGAGGCCGAGCTCGTCGACGCCGAACTGGTCGAGGCCGGCGCGGGCGGTCTCGTGGGTGATGACGCCTGTGCCTCTCACCTCCACGAAGTCGCGCACCCGCCGCAACAACCTGATCGCGAGCCTCGGAGTGCCTCGTGAGCGTCCGGCGATCTCGGACGCTCCATCCGGCTGCAGCTCGACCCCGAGTAGCTGAGCCGACCTCACGACGATCTTCTCGAGCTCAGGCGGGCTGTAGTGGTCCAGCCGTGCGACGAAGCCGAAGCGGTCCCTCAGCGGCCCGGTGACGAGGCCTGTCCGCGTCGTGGCGCCGACCAGGGTGAAACGCGGGAGATCGAGTCGGAGCGAGCGCGCCGTCGGGCCCTTTCCGATCACGATGTCGAGCTGGAAGTCCTCCATCGCCGGGTAGAGGACCTCTTCGACGGCGCGACCGAGCCGGTGGATCTCGTCGATGAAGAGGACGTCGCCCTCGTCGAGCCCGGTGAGGATTGCGGCGACGTCCCCGCTGCGGATGAGCGCCGGACCCGACGTGATGCGCAGGTTCGCGCGCATCTCCGCCGCGACGATGCCGGCAAGTGTCGTCTTGCCGAGCCCAGGAGGACCTGCGAAGAGGAGATGGTCGACCGACTGACCGCGGCGTCTGGCGGCCTCGAGGACGATGCTCAGTCGCTCGCGGAGCTCTTGTTGGCCGACGAACTCGTCGAGACTCCGAGGGCGGAGGTTGGCCTCGAGGGCGAGCTCCCCCTCGTTCGCGAGAGTGGCGACCGGCCGCTCGGGCACGTCGGGAGCTTTCGTCGCCGGTCCCACCCCGGTGACACCCTGATCGGCGAGGATCTCGCGCCGAGGGCTCATCGCCGCGGGGCGAGGTCCAAGAGCGCCTGGCGCAGCAGCTCCTCAGCCGTGCCCTCCCGCGGGAGCACCCTCAGGACGGCCCTGACCTCTTCGGGGCCGTAGCCGAGCTGCGAGAGGGCCTGGGAGACGTCTGCCGTGACCGACGGTGGACCGCCGCTGTTGAGGAGCATCGCTGCGCCCGCACCGACGTCGAGCTGGTCGTAGCGAGCCTTCAGCTCGACGAGCAGACGCGTCGCCGTCCTCTTCCCGATGCCCGGGACGAGGGTGAGGGCGTCGACGTCATCGGTGCTCACGATCTCGGCGAGACGATCCGGCTGGTGCACCGACACGATCGCGAGCGCGAGAGATGGCCCCACGCCATGTGCTCCGAGGAGAAGCTCGAAGTTCTGGCGCTGGTCGGGGGTAGTGAACCCGTAGAGGGTGATGGCGCCTTCGCGCACGTGCGTGTGGATCGAGAGCGTCACCTCGCCGTCGCCTGGCACGACGCCGGCAGCCAGCTGCGGGGGTACGAGAACCCTGTAGCCGACCCCACCTACGTCGATCACGAGCTCGACCACGTGGTCTCCCACGCTCCGGCGCTCTACGACAAGACCTCTCAGGTATCCGATCACGCGATCACCGCCCGTTCTTGTGCCCAAGCCGATGCCCCGAGGTGGCAGATGGCGAGCGCTAGCGCGTCGGCTGCGTCCGGGGGCTTCGGCACTTGCTCCAACCTGGCAAGTCGGGTCACCATCTGCTGAACCTGCTCCTTCGTGGCATTGCCGTATCCCGTCACCGCCAGCTTCACCTCGGCGGCCGTGTACTCGGCCACCTGGCACCCGCTCTCAACTGCGGTCAGCAGCGCGATCCCGCTCGCCTGGCCGACGGCCATCGCCGTCCGCGCGTTCGAGCGGAAGAAGATCCGCTCGACGACGACCACCTGCGGATGCAGCTCCTCGATGAGCTCGTAGAGGTCCTTGCGAAGGCGCGCAAGTCTGATCGGGATCGCTTCGTCGGGGCTGGTCGTCAACACCCCAGCAGCGATAGCCGCGTAGCCGTCGCTCGTCCTCGAGACGCAGCCATAGCCGCAACGGGACAGCCCTGGGTCGATGCCAAGGACAAACATCCGTTCGATAGTAACCCGGGCGGCCCCGCCACACGCGGATGGGGCCTTCAGACCTCGACGGACTCGAGAATGTGGTCGGGGATGTCGAAGTTGGCCCAGACGTTCTGCACGTCGTCGTGGTCGTCCAAGAGCTCGATGAGCTTGAGGACCCGCTTGGCCGTGCCCTCGTCCTCC
>JBKQLZ010000003.1:0-47403 GCA_052146895.1 Acidimicrobiales bacterium | reverse complement strand
CCTTCGCCGTGTATGTAGCCATTTCTGTTCCTTCGTTCTCAGTCGTTCGCGGTGCTGTCTGTGGCTGCCTCGGACTCGGTATCTGACCCGGCGACCTCAGAAACGGTCGCCGGTTCCGATACCGGCTCCGGCGCCGCTTCGGCCGTCGCGGCGGCTGCCTCGACTATCTCAGCAACTTCTGGTGCGGGGCTGGCCGCCACTGGTGGCTCCACTACCTCAGCCACAGCCGGCGCGACGCTGGCCGCCACTGCAGGCTCGGCCGCAGCGGCAACCGGTTCTGCAGCGGCCTCGGGTGCGGTGGCCGGAGCCGGGTCGGAAGAGGCGTCCGTTTCTCCGAACGCCGAAGCCGGCTCGGTGTCGGCGACAACCGCAGGGCGTGCAGCAGGACCGGGGGCCGGTGCAGCAGCCTGGATCGGCGGCAGGGCATCGCCTACCCGGGGGCCTCCTTGTTCGACTATTGCCCGCCGCGATGCGATGTAGCGGCCCTCGGCGACGGCGTCGGCGATTATTCGGCACATCAGCCGACCTGCCCTGATTGCGTCGTCGTTGCCTGGGATGACGAAGTCGATGACATCGGGATCGCAGTTCGTGTCCACGACGGCGACGACCGGCAGTCCGAGCTTGCGGGCCTCGGTGACGGCGATGTGCTCCTTCTTCGTGTCGATCACGAAGATGGCGTCGGGAGGGCCCTGGAGGCGCCGGATGCCGCCGAGGTTGCGCTCGAGCTTCTCGAGCTCGCGCTCGTTCATGAGGGCTTCCTTCTTCGGCATGGCTGCGAAGTCGCCGGACTCGCGAGCCGACTCGAGCTCTCCGAGCTTGCGGACCCGGCCTGCGACGGTCTGGAAGTTGGTGAGCATCCCGCCGAGCCAGCGCTGGTTCACGTAAGGCATCCCGCAGGCGAGGGCGAACTCCGCCACTGGGTCCTGAGTCTGCTTCTTCGTGCCGACGAAGAGAATCGTGCCCCCATCCGCGACGAGGTCACGGACGAAGGAGTAGGCGGCGCTCACCCGGTCGAGCGTCTGGTTCAAGTCGATGATGTAGATGCCGTTGCGCTCACCGAAGATGAATCGCTTCATCTTCGGGTTCCAACGGCGGGTCTGGTGCCCGAAGTGGACACCAGCTTCCAAGAGCTGCTTCATCGTGACAACTGCCACGTCATTCCTCCCGACGGTTGAGCTGATCCAGGCACGGCGCCCCTAGGGCGACCGCGGGCGTACCCGGACGAGTCTTTTGATGGTGTCGAGCCCAAGCGGGTCTCGGGCAATGATCGTAGCCGCTTACCAGGTCCGCTCTGTCAAGAAGCAGAGCACCGAGTCTCTCAGACCACCAAACCCCGGAGCCGCTGGCGCAGATGTCCCACGGCCTTGGTGTGGATCTGGCAGGCGCGGCTCTCGGTGACACCCAGGATGTCGCCGATCTCGGAGAGGTTGAGCCCCTCGTAGTAGTAGAGCGTGAGGACGGTCCGCTCGCGATCTGGAAGGGCTCCGATGGATCGAGCGAGCATCCGGCGAGTCTCGTCGACCTCGACGGCCGCAACCGGTCCGTCGCCGGAGTCCGCGATCGTGTCGCCTAGCGTCTGCTCGCCCTGCCGACCGGCGAAAAGGACCTGGTCGAGCTGCAATACGCCAGCCCGGGCGGTCTGACGGAACAGAGCATCGAGGTCGCTCGACGAGATCCCTAGCTCGGTGGCCAGCTCCTCGTCGGTCGGCGACCGGCGTAGCGAGTGCTCGAGCTTGGAGTACGCCTGGTCCGCTGCCCGAGCTTTTGCCCGCACCGAACGCGGGACCCAGTCGATCGAACGGAGCTCGTCGAGGATGGCTCCCCGGATCCGCGGGACGGCGTAGGTCTCGAACTTCACGCCGCGGCGCATGTCGAATTTCTCGATCGCATCGATGAGCCCGAGGATGCCGTAGCTGACGAGGTCGGCCTGGTCGACGGAGTCCGGCAGCCGGGACATCACCCGGCCTGCGACGTACTTGACGAGCGGCGAGTAGTGGAGGATCAGCCGATCGCGCGTCTGGCGGTCCGGGAACTCCTTGTAGGAGGTCCACAGCTCATCGACCCGCTCGATACGGCTGAGGTCGAGCGCGCTCATGTCGCCCTCGGATGGGCTCGCTGGTACGCACCGACGAGCCGCTCGGTCGAGACATGGGTGTAGATCTCGGTCGTCCTCAGGCTGGCGTGACCTAGCAGCTCTTGCACGACGCGTAGATCGGCGCCTCCGTCGAGCAGGTGGGTGGCGTAGGTGTGGCGGAGGGCGTGGGGGTGCGTCGGTACGGGTGATCGGCGATCGAGGATCCGCCGGATGTCGCGCGGCCCGATCCGCCGGCCGCGGTGGTTCACGAACACGGCCGGGCCGGCCTCGCGAAGATCGCCGGCGGCTGGACGGCCCTGCTCGAGCCAGCCCGCCAACGCGTCAGCTGCCGGTTGGCCGACCGGTACGCGGCGTTGCTTGGACCCCTTGCCCCACACCGTCAGGTTGCCCGAGGCGAGGTCGGCGCCGTCGACGTCAAGCCCGCAGAGCTCGCTCACGCGCAGGCCGCAGCCATAGAGAAGTTCGAGGATGGCGTCGTCGCGCAGTCGCCAGGCGGCAGGCTGCTCGTCGAGAACGGCATTGTCAGGCTCGAGCAGATCGCGCAGCTCGGACGCCGCGAGGACACGCGGAAGGCGGGCCTCGCCCGCTGGAGCCGTAAGCCGGCGAGCCGGATCGCTCTCGATCTGGCCCGTCCGCTGAAGCCAGGCGAAGTAGCGCCGGATCGATGCGGCCTTGCGGGCGATCGTCCTGCGGGCGTACTGCCGCGTCGCCAGATAAGCCAGATACCGGCGCAGCATCAGGCGATCCACGTCGCGCGGTCCATCCGAACCCGCCCGTTCGAGCCAGTCGACGAGCGCGTTCATGTCCGCGACGTATGCCCGCTTCGTCGCTGCCGACTCTCCCGACAGCGATCGCGCGAACGTATCCAACTCAAACCCCACACCTCAACGGTACCTGAGCAAGTCGGCGAAGTGGCTCCTCCGGGCGCGATAGCGCGCCAAGCCCAGGTCTGGGCGAAGATAGTGCATGGCCAGCCGCATCCTCCTCGTCGAGGACGACGAACGAATCCGTGCTTCGATGCGCCTCTCGCTCGAGGACGAGGGCTACGAGATCGAGGAGGCGGGAAGCGGCGAGGACGCTCTCGACGCACATGCGCGCGCCCTTGTCGCCGAGCCGTTCGACCTGCTCGTGGTCGACATCATGCTTCCGGGAATGGACGGTTTTGCCTGCTGCCGGGAGCTCAGGCGGATGAGCACCGTGCCGATCATCATGGTTACCGCCCGTACCGATACACATGACATCGTCGCGGGCCTGGAGGCGGGAGCGGACGACTACGTGACTAAGCCGTTCGAGCCGAAGGAGTTGGCCGCCCGCATCCGCGCTCTCCTCCGTCGCGCACGGGCGGGCGACGGCGGTCCGGTCTCACTTGTCTTCGGCGACCTCGAGATCCTGCCGGAAGCCGGCGAGGTGAAACGAGACGGCGAGGAGGTCCACCTCACCCGCACCGAGTTCCTGCTCCTCTGCGAGCTGGCGGCGAACAGCGGCAAGGTGCTCTCCCGCGAGCAGCTGTTGGAGCGGGTCTGGAGCTACGACTACTTCGGCGACGGCCGCCTGGTGGACGTCCACGTGCGCAGGCTGCGAACGAAGATCGAGCGAGACCCGAGCGAGCCTCGCCACGTGTTGACCGTGCGTGGGCTCGGGTACAAGCTGGCTCCCTAGCCATGAGAGCCGAGCGACCATGCACGAGAGCGTGACCTGAATGTCGGGCGCCGGTCTTCTCCGCCGGACGCGGTCCGCCAAAGTCCAAGGCGAACCGGACCAACCTCTCGGAGCCGATCGCAACGGCCACCGCGAGCCGAGGCCCGCCCGGGCTCCTGTGATCGGGATCGGTCGGCACCACCGGCGCCGCGTCGGGCTCCGGGCGCGCATCACGATCTTCTTCGCCCTCGGTGCTGCGATCCTCTCGGGAACGATCGCTGCGATCACCTATTACTCGGTCCGCACGTCCGTGCTCGACCAGCAGACGACGTCGCTCAGCCACGAGGCCGTCGCGAGCGCTCTCCTCCTGCGGCCCGACCTGCAGGATCCGACGGCGGACTACCCGGCGTTGCTCGCGAGCACCGCCGCCACCGACGGCTCAGACACGCTCTTGTTCAAGCAGCGGCGGTGGTACGCGTCGTCGGTCACGTTCACACCTCCTCGGCCGATCCCGCTCGGGTTCCGGCAGCTCGTGCTGAAGGGATCCGACGCCGCGCAGATCATCGACGTGGCGAACTCGCCTACCTATGTGGTCGGCGTCTGGATCCCCGCAGCTCAGTCCGCGTACTTCGAGCTGTTCCCGCTGAGCGAGGTCGCCAACACGCTGCACGCCCTGCTCGCGGCACTCTTGCTCGCCGCCCTCGTCGTGACACTCGCGGGCGCGCTCCTCGGCAGCTGGGCAGCGAGCCGCGCGCTGAGACCGCTCCACGAAGCGGCGCAGGCTGCACTCGACATCGCGGGCGGACGGCTCGACACGCGCCTCGAGACGGAGGACTACGCAGACCTGGCGGTTCTGACCTCCGCCTTCAACCGAATGGCCGACCGATTACAGGAGCGGATCGAGCGTGAGGTGAGCTTCACCTCCGATGTGAACCACGAGCTCCGCTCGCCGCTCACGACGCTCGCAGCATCGTTGTCGGTCCTCGAGGGCCGTCGCGACGAGCTGCCTGAACGCTCGCGCAGGGCGCTCGACCTCCTCGGTGCCGAGGTGCGGCGATTCAGGCGCCTCGTGGACGACCTCCTCGAGATCTCGCGTCTCGACGCCGGACTGTCGGACTTGAGCATGGCCGAGGTCGCCCTCGGGGACCTCGTCACCCGGAGCGTGTCGGCTGCCGCGAGACCTGTCCCGATCACTTTCGACGAGACGAGCGCCGCACGCCACGTGCTCGTCGACAAGCGGCGGTTCGAGCGCATCCTCGCCAACTTGCTCGACAACGCACAGCACTACGCAGGCGGTGCGACGCTCGTGACGGTGACCTCCGACGATCGCGTCGCACGGATCGTCGTCGAGGACGAAGGCCCGGGCGTCCCTCCCGAGGAGCGCGAGCGCATCTTCGACCGGTTCTCGCGTGGGTCGAGCGGGCGGCGCCGCGGTCTCGGCGAGGGGACCGGCCTCGGCCTTGCGATCGTTGCGGAGCACGTGCGGATGCTGGGAGGTCGTGTGTGGGTCGAGGACAATGGGGCGCGAGGGTCACGTTTCGTAGTGGAGATCCCGACCCTCGACGAGGCCGCCCCATGAGACGGTCCGCCGTGATCGCCGCGCTCTTCGCCGGAGGGCTCGGCCTGAGTGCCTGCGGCATCCCTGTCTCAGGCAGCCCACAGGTCCTGTCCCGCTCTGGGCTCCCACCGGCGCTCGTCCAACAGCAGTACCCGACCCCGACCGCCTCGAGCGGTAAACCAACCCAGGGCAAGCCGATCATCATCTACCTGATCCAGAACATCTCGGGCGACCTCGTCCCTGTCGCGCGCTCGGTGCGGAACGTGACTGTGCAGGCCGTCATAGCCGAGCTCGTGGCCGGGCCGGTGTCGTCGGAGTACGAGAAGGGCTACGAGAGCGCCGTCAACACGAGCTCCCGCCTCGCGGCATCAGGACCCAGGCGCCACATCGCCACCGTCCGGCTCGACCAGGACTTCTTCCAGCTGAAGGGCGAGGCACCCGTGCAGGAGCTGGGCCAGATCGTGTGGACGCTCACCAAGTCGCCCGACGGTGTCCGGGCGGTGCGCTTCGTCGGACCTGACGGGCCGATCCCGGTCGAGATCGCCTCCGGTCGTTTCGTCACCCGGCCGGTCGGCCAGGACAACTACTGCGAGCTCGTCAACCCGCCGAGCTGCAAGACCTGATACCGAGGCGCATCGCCCCAGAGGCGCTCGAGGTCGTAGAACTTCCGGGCCGACTCGAGGAACACGTGCACGACGAAATCGCCGTAGTCCATCAGGATCCAGCGTGCGTCGTCCCGGCCTTCGATCGTCTTCGGCCCGCGCCCGTGCGGGTGCTGCTTCACGAGGCGTTCGACCTCCTCCGCGATCGCCTTGACCTGGCGTTCGTTGGAACCGGAGGTGATGACGAAGTACTCGGTGATCGCGAGCAGATCGCCTACATCGATCACGACGGTCGGATCAGGAGTCTTGGTCGCCGCCGCCTCGACGGCGACGTCGACGAGCTCAGTGCTCAACAGAATTGCTCACCTGGCCTGCGCCTTCGGCTCGGGCACTGATCCCACGACTCATCTCCAATCACGATACAGGTTGCGCTCGCGGATCAGGCGGATGGCGTCTTTCGGCACGAGGAAGTCGAGCGGCCGGCCGGTGGCGGAGCGCTCGCGCAAGTCGGTGCTCGAGATCTCGAGCGCTGGGATCTCGACGACCTGCGCCTCCCACTCGGCGGGGAAGCCCTCGGCCGTCGGGCGCTCGAACCTAGTCCCGGGCCGGTTGACAATTACGAGCGACACTGCACGGCGCACCTCGTCCAGGCGTACCCAGGTCCCGAGCGCCGGGGCGACGTCCGCCCCGATGATCAAGTGGAGCTCGGCGCCTGGATGGAGGCGTCCCAGCTCAGCGACGGTGTCGGCGGTGTACGACACGCCTCCCCTGTCGATCTCGATCGACGAAGCTTCGAGACCCTCGTAGCCGTGGAGCGCTGCCTCCACGAGCGCGAGGCGGTCGGCAGCAGGGGTGACTGGACGCGTCCCGACTTTCTGCCACGGTTCGTTCGCCACGACGAACAGCACCCGGTCGAGCTTCAGCTCGTGGCGCACGTTCACGGCAGCCACCAGGTGCCCGACGTGAACGGGGTCGAAGGTGCCGCCGAGGATTCCGATCCGCAGACCGCTCAACAGGCAGGCCGCTCAGGATCCGGCGAGGCGGGCGACCACGGGGGCGAAGCTGTCGATCTCAGCCTCGTGCAGCACCCAGTAGGAGAAACCCGACTCTTCCCGCCTGCGCTCCAGCGTCTCCACGATCTCGTCCTCGGTGCCGAACAATCCGATGGGGGACGCGGCGATGTCCTCGGGCGGGAACCCGACAAGTGCCGACATCTCCTCTGCCACTTCGGCCTGCGGCCGCCCGATCTGGGCGAGGAACACGAGGCTCTGCAACTCGAGCTCGCCGAAGCGATCGCCGGCGAACTCCCGTACCCAGCCGATGCGCTCGGCGTAGTGCTCCGTCGAAGCTGACGCGATCGTCTCCGGGCCGACGAAACCGGCTCGCAGCGACGGGTTGATGCCGACGATCTGGGCGTTCTCGGCCGCGATCTTGAGGACTCGCCTGCTGCCGCCGCCGATGAGCAGCTTCGGCCCTCCCGGCGTGTGGGGTCTCGGCTGACCGTGTGCGCCGGTCAGGTGGTAGTGCCGGCCATCGAAGTCGACGGTGTCGTTCGACCAGAGGGCCTTGACGATCTTGATGCCCTCCTCGAGCCGCCCCACGCGCACGCCGGGAGCGTCGTACTCGATGCCGGACTGGTCGTAGTCCGATTGCATCCAACCCGCCCCGAGGCCGACCTCGAGCCGTCCCTCAGCCGCCAGGTCGAGCGTTGCGCACTCCTTCGCGAGCACGACGGGGTGGCGGTAGTCGTTGTCGAAGACGAGGGAGCCGACGTTGAGCTTCGTGGTGGCCTCGGCTGCGACCGTGAGCGCGACCAGCGGTCCGTACTGGTCCTCGAAGTGGTCGGGGATGAAAAGCGTGGAGTAGCCGAGGTCCTCGAGCTTGCGGGCGGTCTCCCGCCAGGTGGTCAGGCTCGAGGCCTTGGAGAGCTGCATGCCGAATCTGAACGGGCGCATCTGCGAAGGTTAGCCACGCAGCGCCTGCCATGGCGCCTGTCATGACGCTGTCATGGCGCCCCGATCGGGTCGTTTACGCTTGTCGGATGGCGACCACCTCGCACCGGGCGGAATGGCATCCCGGATCGTGGCGCGACCGCGAAGCCACCCAGCTGCCCGTCTGGCCCGACGCCGCAGTAGCCGAGGCTGTCTATGCGCAAGTGCGCAAGTTGCCGCCCCTCGTCTTCGCAGGTGAGGCCCGGCGTCTCACCCGTGCCCTCGCCGAGGTCGTCGAGGGCCGCGCCTTCATGCTGCAGGCGGGCGACTGTGCCGAGTCCTTCGACGACTTCTCGGCAGACTCGATCCGCGACAAGTTGAAGGTCATCTTGCAGATGGCGGTCGTGCTCACCTACGGGTCTGGCGTACCCGTGCTGAAGGTCGGGCGGATAGCGGGCCAATTCGCCAAGCCCCGCTCCGCTCTAACCGAGCACGTCGGTGACCTGGAGCTCCCCGTGTTCCGCGGCCACATCATCAACGACGATGTGCCCGTCCCTGCGGGTCGCGTCCCTGACCCGACGAGGATGCTTACCGCGTACCACCAGTCCGCCTCGACCTTGAACCTCCTGCGGGCGTTCACGAAGGGCGGCTTTGCCGACCTGTCGCAAGTTCACTCGTGGAACCAGCAGTTCCTCGCATCGAGCGCCGAGGGTCGCCGTTACGAGGCGATCGCCGAGGAGATCGATCGGGCGCTCCGGTTCATGCGGGCGTGCGGAGTCGACCTGACGACCGACTCACCAATCCACCAGGTCGACCTGTTCACGAGCCACGAGGCGCTCCTGCTCGGGTACGAGGAGGCGATGACGCGGCAGGACTCGTTGACGGGCCAGTGGTACGACTGCTCGGCGCACTTCCTCTGGGTCGGTGAGCGGACCCACCAGATCGACAGTGCACACATCGAGTTCGTGACGGGCATCGGGAACCCGATCGGCTGCAAGATCGGGCCCAGCACGTCGCCCGAGGAAGTCGTAGAGATCTGCGAGCGGCTGAACCCGGATCGCACGCCCGGCCGGCTGACCCTGATCTCGCGCATGGGCGTCGACGCCGTGCGGGACAAGCTGCCGCCGCTCATCCTGAAGGTGAGCGAGTCCGGCCATCCAGTCGTGTGGCAGTGCGATCCGATGCACGGCAACACGTTCGCGAGCGAGTCCGGGAGGAAGACCCGTCACTTCGACGACGTCCTCGGGGAGATCCAGGGATACTTCGCAGTTCACCGCTCGCTCGGCACGTGGCCAGGCGGCGTCCACGTCGAGCTGACCGGCGACGACGTGACGGAGTGCCTCGGAGGGATCGGGGACATCCTCGAAGAGCAGCTGCCCTTGCGCTACACGACGGCCTGCGACCCACGCCTCAACGCCAGACAGTCCATTGACCTGGCCTTTCGCGTGGCGGAGCTGTTGCGCGACCGGTAGATCGCTGCCGCCGGCCGTGTGAATGATGTTATTCATGTGACAGGTGTGGATTCTGAGCCTCTCAGCACGTAGAATGCGCCCGCCCGACTACGAGGACAGGGCCAGCAGGACAACGAGACTCTTTGCACCATGAAGAGCTCCCGATCGTCAGGGGCAACGGATCTGGTGAACCTCGGACACACGACTCGACCATTTCGCTCTAGGGCGGTTGTCGCGGCCTCCATAGCCTTCGCGGTCGCGGTAGGGATCACAGGTGCGCTCCCGAGCGCGGCGACGGCAGCAGGGCAGGCCAGGTCCTCTTCGACCCACAAGGGCGCGGAGCACCACCAGAGCGTCGCGACGCTCGCCTACGACCTCGTGTCGGCGAATGGCACGGTGACGAGCTTCGGCCACGCCGGCAACTTCGGCGGAGCTCAGGGGATCCACCTTGCCGCCCCGATCGTCGGCATGGCGACGACGCCAGACGGCCTCGGATACTGGCTCGTCGCGCGCGACGGTGGGGTCTTCACGTTCGGCGACGCGAGGTTCTTCGGCTCACTCGGCGGCGGGAAGCACACCGCCGCGCATGACGAGGTCGCGATCGTGCCCACCGTCGACGGCGAGGGCTACTGGCTCTGTGACGCGAGCGGCGTCGTCACCGCATTCGGAGACGCCCCGAAGCTCCCCTCGCTCCTCCCGTCGCTGGCGACGGTCCCGATCGTGGGTATCTCCGTGCTCCACGACCAGAAGGGAGCATGGGTCGTAAACGCTGACGGTGTCGTGTTCCATCTCGGTCAGTCGTACGTCTACGGGAGCCTTAAGGGCAAGACGCTCGCGCAGCCCATCGTCGGGATGGCCCGCACGAGCAACGGCCGGGGCTACTGGCTGACAGATTCAAAGGGCGACGTCTTCCCCTTCGGAAACGCCACGCCGGCGATCGCGGCCCGTGCGCTGAAAGCTCCCATCGTCGCCATCTCGGCCGCGCCGGAAGGCCGCGGATATTGGGCGGTCTCCGCCGGCGGCTACGTGATCCCCGGTGGCGTTCCGTCGAGAGGCGGCCTCGCCCGCCTCAGCGGGCCCTTGCTGATCGTCGGCATCGCGACGGCTCCGCCTCTGACGAGCCCTGCTCCGAGCCCGTATCCCCCAGGCAGTGTCGGGTACGACGTCAATTGGCCTCAGTGCGAAAAGGCAGGGTCGAAGGCAACCGGAGTCATGCCGGGACCACCCGTCGACCCGAGCGGGACCGCGGCTTACTCGGTCGCGATCCTGGGTGTCGACGGCTGGGCGGTCAGCGACTACAACAGCTGCCTCGCCGCCGAGGTGCGCTGGGCGGACAAGGCAACCGTCGCGGGAAGCACCACACCACCCGCCTATCAGCTCTATCTGTTCCTCAATTCTCCCGCCTCGACATCGACGATCGACGAGCACGGTCCAGCGGGGACATGCGCTTCTGTCGCCGCCAAGGACGAGCCGACCTGCCTTGCTTACAACTACGGATACAACTCGGCGCTCGACGCTGTCACGTACGCGGCGTCGGAGGGGGCATCGGCGCAGATGTGGTGGCTCGACATCGAGAACGACGCCTGCGCCCCAGGTGAGTGGAACGCCGCGGGCGATGGTGAGTGGTGGTCGTGCGAGCAGTCCCTCAACGACCTGACCATCCAGGGTGCCCTCGATGCCCTCCACGCCGACAAGGTGACCGCCGGCGTCTACTCGACCGCGCTGCAATGGAACGCGATCACGGGCCACTACGTCCCCTCCGGCACCCCGGTACCACTGTGGATAGCGGGCGCGGTCTGGACTTCGCCGCCGTTCCCGCGGAGCTACGGGTACCTCGCGACCACCGCGCTCGATCCCTGGTGCGACGGTCACTACGACTTCGCCGGTGGCACACCCTCGCTCTTGCAGGAGACTCCTGGGAGCAACGACTACCCGTACGACCCGGACTACGCCTGCTGAGGCGTTCGGAGCCGCTTCTCAGACGATGAACGGCGAGGGTGTCTGCGCCTCGGCGCCGACCCATCCGGGAGGCGGTAGGCGCAAGCCCCGCTCGGTCCCCCACTCCTCGGCGTCGAGGTGGCCGGCGTCGTTGTAGCGAACGAACCACCAGCGCTTGCCGGTCCACTCCCACTCGGTGATCGACGAGTTGTCGGCGAACCCGCGGAACCCGGCGCCGTTGCTCGCGATCCCGAGGAAACGGATGACCGACGTTCCGATCAGGCCACCGTGGCCGGCGATCACGACGAGCTGGCCGGGGTGACGCTCCATGACCGAGTACATCGCGTCCTCCGCCCGGTCGAGGAACCCGGCCCAGCTCTCACCGCCGGGCGACAGCTCCCGGTGGTCGTCGACCCCGGGTCGCTCGCGCCCGTATTTCTCCTCGTAAGCGGTCCAGGTCATGCCATCCGCCTCGCCGACATGACGCTCGCACAATGTGCACGTCCTCTCGATCGGGAGGTCGCCGAGAGCAGGCGCGAGGATCTCGGCCGTCTCGATCGCCCGCTGCAGGATGCTCGTGTAGAGCGCGGCGGCCCCCTCGAGCTCGCGGGTGCGGCGCAGCCTGTCGGCGAGCGCTTCCACCTGGCGGCGGCCGTGCTCTGTCAGCCCGCGGCAGGTGTCGTGGCCGCCGAGGGTGTCCTCGGCATTGCTGACGGCCTCGCCGTGCCTGATGATGACGATCCGCGTCCCGGGCGTAATGGCGCGAGCTGCAGCAGCCGGTTCATCCATGCCCGAAGACTACGTGACGTGCGATGCTTGCCGACCGTGGCGAAGCACTCCGTTCCCACCCTCGTTCTCGTCACCGGGACACCCGGATCGGGCAAGAGCACTCTGTCCAAGGCGCTCGCGCCCGAGCTCGGCGCAGCAGTGCTGGGCTGGGACTGGGGCATGGCCGCCCTTACCGGATTCGAGACGGTCATGGCAGGCGTGCGCGCGTTGAGCAGGGTCGAGTATCGGCGCCTCGGCTGGCAGATCCTCTGGTCGTTCGCGGAGTCGGAGCTGCGCTCCGGCCGGTCGGTGATCGTGGACGGCGTTGCCCGGTCAACCGAGTGCGAGAGCGTCCGCGAGCTGGCGGCCCGCTACGACGCTGCCTCGGTCGTCGCGCTGCTCAGCTGCGAGGACCTCGCCGTGGTCCGCGATCGCGTGGAGGGCCGCCGCCGGGAGATCCCCGGCTGGCAAGAGCTGACTTGGCACTCGGTGCAAACGACGCTCGCGAACTGGCTCCCACCTGATGACGTGGACGTCGCCTTCGACACCGCGTCAGGCCCGCCGGTCGACGAGATGGTGCGCGCCGTGCTCGAAGCGCGGGACCTCCGGGCCGGCAGCTAGAGCCGGCGGCCACCTCGCGAAGCGAAGCGGCAGTCAGACGAGGTGCTCGACGAACGCCTCGAGCTGGCGGAGGTTGCGGCACTCGTAGACGCCGTCGCAGAACTGGGCGTAGTGCTCGATGATCGAGTCGCCGCTCCCCCAGTACGAGCGCGGCTCGGGGTTGAGCCAGTAGACGTGGCGAGCACGGTGACGAAGCTCCTTCACGACCCAGGCCTCAGGGGAGTGGTAGTTGGACCGTGCGTCGCCGAGCAGGATTATGCTCGTCTTCGGCCCGACCTCGCGACCCCAACGCTGGTAGAAGACGTTGAGAGCGTGGCCGTAGTCGGAGTGCCCGTCCACCCAGACGACGTCGGCCTCCTGGTTCACCCGGTGCACAGCCTCCGTCACGGTCTCGGAGCGCTCGAAGATCTGCGAGACCTCGTCGATGCCGTCGATGAAGACGAAACTCCGCACCTGCGAGAACTGCGACGCGATCGCGTGCACGAGGTGAAGCGTGAACCGTGCGAAAGCCGCGACCGAACCGGAGATGTCGGCGATGACGAAGATCTCCGGCTTGGTAGGCCGGGGATGGCGGAAGCGGGGCTCTGCCGGCACGCCGCCGTAGGAGAGCGAGTGGCGCATGGTCGCCCGGAAGTCGAGAGCGCCACGGCGCAGGTGGCGGCGCTTTCGCGCGAGGCGGGCCTGCAGCTTGCGCGTGAGCGGCTGGATCGCCTTGCGCATCATCACGAGCTCTTCGCGCGTGGCGTGCATGAAGTCGACGTCCTCGGGAAGCGGCTTTCGCAGCGACTTCGCGAGGGCTTCGGCGCCGCGATCGGCGACGAGCCGGCGCCGGATCTCTGCTTCGATCTCCCGGCGCAGCTCGTCGATGCGCGCCTTGTACTCGTCCTCGAGGAGGCGCTCCTCGAGCGGCGTCAGGTGCCCGAGCTCCCGTCCACGCAGGATCGGGCCGGGTACGGGTGCCTCGTCGCCGGCGGCGCCACTCGTGCCGGACTCGACCGACGCGCGAGCTTCGCCGATCAGCTGCGCGAGCACGCCGTCGAGATCGAGGTTGCGAAGCGTCCGGTAAAGGTAATAGGTGCCGCCCACCGGGCGCCCCGGCTCCATGCCCGCGTATCGACCTACTGCCAGGCGTGCGACGGCACCGAGCATCGCCTGGTCGCCATCGCGCAGCGCCTTGTAGAGCATTGCGGCTATCTCCTCGGGGCTCACCATCTCGAGCCCGCCGGCCCCCGACTCGCCCTCGCCCCGGCCTTGGCCCCGCCCGGAGCCCGCCGCCGCGTCCTCGTCCTGGCTCTCGCCCTGAAGCGCCTCGTCGGTCACGGCGTACTGAGGCCCCCTCATCGAGAAGTAGACCTCGAACGCCGTGTCGAATGCTCGCCAGTGCGCCGAGGACTTCACGAGCGTCGCCCCGAGGGCGTACTTGATCGCCTGGCGGTCCTCGAGGGGCAAATGCCGGATCGCGTCGGCCGCGTCGGCGGCCTCGGTCACCGAGACCGGCAGCCCCGAGCGGCGGAGCTCTCCGACGAAGCCCGTCAGGACGTCGAGCACGATCCGCCCAGACCGCTCGTCAAGCGCCAGGAGCCGTCGAGGCAGCGGTCGCGGCGGACAGCTCCTTCGCGGCCGCTTCGATGTCCGAGCGGTACTTGAGCAGGAGGTGCAGCGTCGATCGAGCCGTCTCCTCGTCGACCGACTCGATGCCGAGTATCACGAGCGTCCGGGCCCAGTCGAGGGTCTCGGAGATCGAGGGGTGTTTCTTCAGGTCGAGCGAGCGCAGCGACCTGACGATGCGCGCGACCTGGTCTGCCAGCTGCTCCGAGATGTCAGGCACCTTCGCGAGGACGATCGCGCGCTCACGCTCAACGGTCGGGTAGTCGAGGTGGAGGAACAGGCACCGCCTCTTCAGGGCCTCGGACAGCTCACGAGTGTTGTTCGACGTCAGGAACACCATCGGGATCTGGGTGGCGGATATCGTCCCGAGCTCGGGGATGGAGACCTGGTAGTCGGAGAGGATCTCCAGCAGGAGGGCCTCGGTCTCGATCTCGACACGGTCGACCTCGTCGATCAAGAGAACGACCGGCTCAGGAGACCTGATCGCCTCGAGTAGGGGCCGCGTGAGCAAGAACTCCTCAGAGAAGATGTTCTCCTCGAGCTGCTCCCACTCGGCCGAGCCCTTCTCGACCTGGATGCGAAGCAGCTGCTTCTTGTAGTTCCACTCGTAGAGCGCCTTCGCCTCGTCGAGCCCCTCGTAGCACTGCAGGCGGATGAGCCGAGCGCCTGACATGGCAGCCACGGCCTTCGCCAGCTCGGTCTTGCCGGTGCCGGCGGGGCCCTCGACGAGGACCGGCTTCGCGAGCCGGTCGGCGAGGTAGACGACGCCCGACAGCCCGTCGTCGGCCAGGTAGCCGACGCTGTGAAGCAGCTCCCGAACCTCGGGAACCGACTCGAAACGTGGCTCTTGCCCCAACAAATTCCCTGTCACACTCACGTCCTGATCTGCCCTTCCCCATAGACGACGTACTTGACCGAGGTGAGCTCGGCCAGACCCATCGGACCGCGAGCGTGAAGCTTCTGCGTCGAGATCCCCACTTCCGCACCGAGCCCGAGCTCGCCACCGTCGACGAAGCGGGTCGATGCGTTCACCAGCACCGCGGCCGCGTCCACCTCCTGCACGAATCGCCGGGCTGCGCCCAGGTCCGAGGTGACGATCGCCTCGGAGTGACCTGACGAGTAGCGCACGACGTGGTCTATGGCCGCGTCGAGGTCATCGACCACCGCGACCGACATCTTGAGCGCGAGGTACTCGGTCCCGAAATCCTGCTCCGTCGCCGGCCCGATCTCCGGCACGATCGCCCGCGAGCGCTCGTCACCGACGAGCTCGACACCCGCCTCGGTGAGAGCTGCGACCACGACCGGGAGGAAGTCCTCGGCGACGTCGGTGTGGACGACGAGCGATTCCGCCGCGTTGCAGACGCTCGGCCGTGAAGTCTTCGCGTTCACGACGATGCGGCGCGCCATGCCGAGATCGGCCGACCGGTCCACGTAGACGTGGCAGTTGCCGTCCCCGTCGATCACGTACGGAACGGTCGCGTGCTCGCGGATCATCGCGACGAGCTCGACTCCGCCGCGTGGGATCAGGCAGTCGATGACTCCGCGCAGCTGCACGAACTGCCGGGCTGTCTCGTGCGACGTGTCGCCGACGAGGAGGACCCCGTCTTCAGGCAGTCCGGCTTTGCCGAGCGCCTGGCGGAGCACCGCGGCGATGGCGAGGTTCGACTGTAGGGCTGCGGACGAGCCCCGCAAGAAGGCGACGTTCCCCGCCTTTAGGCACAGGCCGGCCGCGTCCGAGGTGACGTTCGGCCGGTTCTCGTAGATCACGCCGACCACGCCGAGCGGCACGCGCACGCGCTCGACGACCAGACCGTTGGGTCGCACGTGACCCTCGACGACCTGTCCCACAGGGTCGGCCAGCGCGGCGACGGCGTGAAGCCCGTCGGCCATCTGCTGGATCCGGGCGCCATCGAGCCTGAGCCGGTCGATGACACCAGGGGCGGTGCCCGCCTCCTCCGCCGCCGCTACGTCGGAAGCGTTCGCTTCGAGGATCTCCGGTGCGCTCGTCGAGAGAAGATCGGCGGCGTGGAGTAGGGCGCTGTCCTTCGCGGCCGTCCGGGCGATCGCAAGCGTCCTCGAAGCCGCGACGGCGCGCCGCGCCAGATCATCGAGCGGGTCCCGAGGCATGGCGACAGGCTACCTGCCGATTGCGCAGCGACCCATATCGATCAGACCGCTGCGGAGTCGTCGCCGGCGGCGTACGGCACGCCGAGAGCCTGGGCGAGACGCTCGAGTTGCCACTCCCGGTATCGCGCCCCGACCTCCGTCCCGTTCGTCTCGGTCATCGCCTGGCGTGCCCGCTCAGCCGCGTCACCGGCGGCCACCCACGCCGGCACAGCACCTCCCGGACCCCCGATACTGAAGTTCCCCCAAGGAGATGTCATCACCTGCGGCGATATACCGCCGTCGATGTCAGCCTCGTAGCGCCGGTTCTCGTCCTCGAAGAGCTTCGGGAACGCATCGTGACGGATGGCCTCCACTACCGCCAGCACGGCGTCGCGAAGGGCTGCGACCGCCGTCCATGCTGGGTCGTCGAGCGCGTCCAAGTCCTTCCCCTCGTCCTCGGCCGTCATCGCGGCCGCGAGATCGCCGATCTCGTCGCCTAGGTGGCGCAGCCGACGCGTGGCCGCGATGCGTGACATGCGCTGCAGCAAGCCCACGGAGGACTGCTGGTCGTCGGCGAGGTAGTCGCGGGCGGCTTTGAATATGTCGCCGACCGACGCTCCGCTCGGCAACGTGAGGCCGCCTGGGTGGGGCACGACCCGCTCGACGCAGTCAAGGGCGAAACGGGCGGCTGACCGCAGAGTCCAGTCCGTCTCCGAGTTGAGCCTCGCCCGCTCGTGGCCGCCTGCGTCAGGCAGCTTCTCGGCGACGAAGATCCGCTCCCCGAGATCGTCGAGGAGCCCGTCGAGCTCCAAGAGGGCGAGCGACTCGCCGGCATCGGACTCGATGGCGTCGCCGGGTCGCCAGGCATCTCCCGACTTCGTGGGGAGATGCCACGTCGTGAGCGCGTCGTTGTGATGCTGGGTCCCGTCGGAGTCGGTCGGGACGAAGTAGATCTCGCCTGGCATGGGCTGCACGCTACTTGTCCCGCTGCAGGGTCATGATTGCGACATGGAAGAGACCGGTGACAGGCCTTGGGTGGACGACGCCTTCGCGGAGCTGGGCGGATTCGGCGAGGAGGAGGACGTTCCGGAGCAGGTGGGGCGGTTGAGGAGACAGGTGGGTTTCTTGCTCGAGATCGACAAAGCGAAGTCGATCGCCCGCCGGACGTACGTCACCGACGGCTCGCACCTCGAGAACGACGCCGAGCACATGTGGCACGCCGTGCTCGCCGCCCTGATCCTTGCCGAGCACGCGAACGGCGCGGTCGATCCCATGCGCCTCGCCTGCATGCTCGCCGTCCACGACATCGTCGAGATCGACGCAGGGGACACCTTCGTCAATGACACCACCGGCCACACCGGCAAGGCCGAGCGCGAGACCGCCGCCGCAGATCGGATCTTCGGGCTATTGCCTTCCGATCAGGGGGAGCAGTTCCGGGCCCTTTGGGACGAGTTCGAGGCCCGCGAGACCGATACCTCGAAGATGGCGGCCGCGATCGACCGGCTGCTGCCGCTGCTGATGAACAGAGCGGTCGACGGCAGGACGTGGTCGGAGAACGGCATCACCGCCGACCGGGTCTTCGCCCTCAACTCGCGCATCGCCGACGGCTCGGCGCAGATCTGGGAATTCGCCCGGCTCGTGCTCGAGGGCGCGGTGCGCGACGGCGCCCTTCACGAGGCATAGCCGCTAGGCGCCCTTTTCCCTCCCGCGGCGCAAGCGCGTGACGAGCGCTCGCACGGGGGCGGTCATGCGCCAGAACTCAGACTGCAGCATCTCGTCCCGGGCGTGCTCGGCCTCGGCGAGGCGCGCCTCGAGCTCCGCGAACCGGAGCCGTAGCTGCTCCGCCTCGACACCGCGGCGCTCCCGGGCGGCGCCCTCTGCGTCCCGCAGCACTGCAACACCCGGGTCGCCGACGAGATGTGCCACGGTCGAGGCACTGCCAGGCGGGAGCAGGAGAGGCGCTGAATCGAGTGCGGCGAGCATGCGGGCGTGCGCAGCCGACCACACCTCGGAGCCGGCCTCAGCGGTCGTCGTCCCCTCGTCGTCCCAGCGCTGGTAGATGGATGTGATCTGTCCCGTGTCCTCCACCCCGACCAGCAGGGCAGCCCGGAGCAGCAGATCCCAGTCCTCGCAGACCGCGAGGCGGTCGTCGAAGGCGAGGCCGAGCTCGGTCACGAGCGCCCTCGGCACGGCAAAGCTCAGGATCGGTGTCAGGTTGACCGCCAGGTGGAGCACCGCATCGAAGCGCTTGCCGAACTCCCCCACCGGCCTCGTCAGCGTCACTGGCGTCGTGCCCATCGCTGTCTCTTCTGGGGCCGCTTGGCGGACGTGGCGCGCGTGGCAGACGGATCGCACGAGCTTGCCAGGGGCCCGGGCGGCCGCCTCGGCGAAACGCTCGGCCCAGTCGGCCGTGACGAGGTCGTCGTCGTCGAGGAATGCCACGTACCGGCCCCGTGCGAGCGCCAGCCCAGCGTTGAGCGGGGCCGCGCGGCTACCGCCCCGGACCTGCTCGACGCGGACCCGTGCGACGAAACCCTCCTCGAAGCTCTCAACAACAGCTCGGCAGGAGTCCACCAACTCGTCGCAGTCGCTGTGGACGAGGACCACGACCTCGAGATCTGCCCTTGTCTGGGCTGCGAGACAGGTGAGCGACTCGGCCAGCATCGACAGGCGTATCCCTTGAGTGCGTGTCAGCACGGAGAGGAAGGGGGCACCGTCCCCCTCGTCGCGAGGCTCTTGCGGGGAAGAATCCCGAGGCGACGCCGCCGGGGCAAAGCTGTAGGCACGCACGAACTGGTTCACCACGATCTGAGGATCCGCCGCCGCCCGCAGCGCCCAGAGGTGGTCGTGGACGGTTCCACCCTCGACGAGGAAGGGGTGATCGAGGGGGAACCACTGGTCCGACCGTTCGAGAATCACGTCCTCCCGGCCGCACTCGCGCCAGCCGAATCGCCCGAGCTCGGCATCCACGCGGCTCTCGGTGAACATCTGCAGGTGCGTGCGGTCGAGCAGTCCCGTCGGCGTGACATCCCAGCGGCCGGCGAGCAGCTTCGCCGCCAGGTCGAAGTGGGCGACGTTGGGGATGCTCGTGACGAGGACCGGCGGGGCCGCCTGTCCATTGCCGACGACCCTGAACAACTCGCTCAGCTCGGCCAAGACGCTGGCGGGCTCTGCGAGGTGCTCGAGGATGTCGAGGAGGAGCAGGGCTCCGATCGCGCGGCCCGAGAGAAGATCGGCGAGGTGCTCCGCAAGCCCGTCGCTCGCCGCCAGGTCGACGACATGACCCTCGAAGCCGCGCGAGATCAGGTCTTTCACGGCGTCGGTGTCGCGGTCGCCGCCGACGTACGCACGACCCCTGTCGGCCAAGGCCTCAGCTATCGCGGCGTAGCCACAGCCGAGATCGAGGACCAGGCCTGCGGGGGCATGGCGTTCGACGAGATGCACGGCATGGCCGTAGGGGCCTTCCCACGAGAAGGCGAAGCGGTACCTCTCGCCACCGGGCTCAGAATCGGTGGTCGGCATATTCCCCCTCGTGGAAGCAGGCGACCTCGGCGACCTTCTTGGACGACACCTGCACAGCGTCGCGGTAGCAGAGGGGAAGCGATCCAGCCGCCTCTTCGTGACGGAACGCCGCCACCGCGTCGCGCTGCAGCGCCGATCCGCGATCGCCCGCCCACACCATCCATCGGTGGATGACATCAAGACGCTCGGCCCGGTGCGCGAGGAGCAGGCGCGCCAGCATGGCGTGGTACTCCTCCGCCGGCGCCGGCTCGGGGAAGCCGGTGGCCGTGGGCCGCTTGTCGTGGAAGACCGCAGCGTTCGGCACGTGGACTACCCGCAGCCCGCTCAGGCGGACTCGCCACGATAGGTCGACATCATCGCCTTGCAGGAAGAAGGCCTTCTCGAACCCGCCGAGCGCCTCGAAGACGGACCGCCGGAGCGCCATGGTGCACCCACTCGCCCACGGCGTGTCGCCGGTCACGAGGTCGAATGGCTTGGGGTGCTCGAGAGGTATCTGGCGCGCTTCGGCGATACCGACGCCGCGGTCACCGAGCTTGGCGACCAACGTCGCGAGGCAGCTCGGCACGACATAAGTGTCGGGGTTGAGAAGCACGAGGATCGCCGCCTCCACCGCATCCGACTTGGCGGCCAGGGCGTTCTGACCGGCGCCATGGCCGGTGTTCTTCCCGAAAGCGAGATAGTCGAACGCGACGCCGGCCTCCTCGAGCAACTCACGAAGCTCCTCGAGGGTCGACTCGGCGACTGTCGCGTCAGCGTTCTTCGGCCCGCCGCAGTCGCCGATGGCGAAAGTCACCTGGACAGACGGATCCTGTTCCCGAAGATGCCGGACCGCTGCCGTGAGCGACCGCGCCATCCGCACGAGGCCAGGCGCATCGTCTCCGTAACGGACGGTCTGGACTCGCACCCCCGCCCCCATGGAGCAGGAATCCTACCGTCGCCAGCGGGGAATTGGCTCCCGACCCGGGTCAGCCAGCGGCGGCCTGGTATGAGCGGGCGTAGTAGTCGAAGGCCAGCTTGTACTCACCCGCCGAGAAGGCCTGCTGCGCGAGCGACTCGTCACGCTTCGCGAGCGGGTTCATCGACTGCCCGGAGCTTTCCATGGCCGAGATCGCGCCTGTCACGACCTCGTTCACGCCGACAGGGGACGAGTCGAGGTACCCGCCGGCGCTCGACGGGAGCTCCATCGCCGCCATCGGCACCGTGCCCGCCGGGGCGGAGAGTGCTTGCTCGATGTCGAGCGTGAGCATCTGGTCGAACTCGCTCGTGTCCTGGTTGATGAGGCTGGCGAGGTTCCTGTCGATCTCGTTGGCTGTCCCGGCGACATCGGTCAGCTCCTGGAAGGTGTTGTAGGCAGTGCTGTCGGTGTTGCCCGCGAGAGCCGCCAAGTACGCGCCGGCACAGTCGTTCGCGACAGCCTGCAGGTACACGAACGTGTCGTGGGTGATTACGACGCCGAGCTGGATCACCGCGACGATTATGCGGGCGATGTTCGGGATGGTCACGTTGCCGAACGCCGTCGTCAGGCCGTCCGGGATGACCGCCACTACCTCCGCGATGACGTCTGCTGCCACCTGCAGGGCGAAGATGGACGTCTCCCCGTAGTCGATGCCAGGCGAGCCGCTCGGGCACGACGCCGCCGGGTACAAGATGATCGGACTCGTGGGCTGGTAGTTGGTCAGGTCCTGCGGCTCGGTCAGGAGGGAGCCGAGGCCCGTCGTCGACACTTGCGGCCTTGATCCGGTCGCGCTCGCGCCGGCGCCGCTCGCGTTCCCGACCTTCTTGTGGACCTGCGCAGCGATGAGGGCGCCTGCCTTCTTCGCTGCATTGCCCGTCAGGTGCAGGTCCCGAACGATCCTCGCACCGACCGTGTCAGCTTGCTGGAAGGTTGCCGACATCTGGTCGAAATTCGGGATGTTCGAGGTCCCGGTGTAGACGTCTGAGAGTTCGGAGGGAGAAAGCCCGTCCACCTGCTGCTGAAAGTCACTTGGGCTCATCATCTGCGATGCCTGGTTCCCCCCGGGTATGACGGTCGCAGCGCTGTAGATCTCGCCGTAGAGATTGACGAGCGAATTGGCGTAGCCCGGAGGAGCCGGCACGGTCGGGTTGCCAGGAGTCGAGGTCGTCGTGGTGGTCGTGCTCCCGCCCGTCGCCGTGGTCGTCGTGGTGGTCGTGGCGTCGGCCGGCGCCGACGTGAGGTTCGCGGTCTCCACAGATCCGCCCTGCGAAGGCCGGGAGACTCCGACGAGCACGGCGCTCGACATGCACGCGCACACGAGCAGCCCGACCGCGAGCGGCATCACCACGCCGCCCCGCTGGGAGCGGAGACCTCCCATGGGCTGGGTATCACCCTTTGTCGGACCTCGCCGCCTGTGCTGTGCGGAACGCGTCATGACGGGGATGCTCCTTCGTAATTGCCTTGCAGTGTCGAGTGTCTCATCGGGAGAAGTGACCCCTCAGATGTGGGGCGTAATAGCCCTCGAGAGTGAGCCGGAATCGTTTCTCGAGAGCCTGATGACGCGAAGCCCGCGCGAGGTAGGTGAACTTGTCGGCGATCACCTTGGCGCTCTTGCCAACCGAGGTGATCACTATCACGCGGACCGTGCCCGCCCGCTTTGCGGCCGGAGTCCGCACCGAGAGTGAGGTCCCTGACGAACTGACCTTGAGTCTCGACCCGGCGATGCCTGCGAACTCCACCTTGATGGCATGGGTGAGGTTGGAGCCTGTGACCTTCACGAGTGTGCCCCCGCCGACCGGTCCCGATGCGGGGCTGACGGACTTGATCGCAGGCACACGCGGAGTTGCGCCGACGAAGGCGTAGACGTCCATGGGGCTGGCCGGCGACGTGTGAGCGCCGGCAGTGACGGCGATGTCGACCCTGTCGGCGCCGGACGCTTTCGGAGCCACAGCCGTCACGCTCGTGCCTCCGGGATTCACCTTGAACGACGCAGCGGGCACGTCACCGAACCGCACCGAGACGGTCCCTGCGAGACCCGTACCGGTGAGCGTCACGCTCGTGCCACCCGCGACCGGGCCGGAGCTCGGCGTGATCGTCTTCACGTCGAGCGGCGGCGCCGAAGTGTAGGTGTAGACGTCGCCTGCTACCGCCTGCGACGTACCTTCAGGCCCTGTCACCGTGACGTTGACGCTTCCGGCCGCCACAGGAATCGGTGAGACAGCGACTATCTCGGTGCCGGTATTGCTGATCGAGAAGGTTGGTGCGAACTGGGTGCCGAACTGAACGGCTGTCGCGCCCGTGAAGTTCAGACCCGTCACCGTCACCGCCGTCCCGCCCGTCCCCGGCCCGCTCGTGGGCGAGATCGAGGTCACAGAGGGCGGCAAGGTCGCGCCGGAGGCAGTGAACGTCACGACAACATCGTGGGTGAGCTCGGTCGCCGTCGTGAGGTCCGTCGCTTGGTAGGCGACGGACTGCGCCGTGAGATTGGTCACGGTGAAGTAGACGTATCCGGAAGCGTTGCTCACGGGGTCGCTCGTCGTGATGACGGAGTCGCCCGATCCCTGCGACAGGCTCACTGTGTTGCCCCTCAGCAACACTCCGTTGTTCTGCAGCTGCACCGCGATGACCGCAGCCGAATGGCCGTCCGCCGGCACGGGCGCGATCGGGTTCGGCGATATGACCGTGATGGTCGACGTCGTGTTCTCGTTCGGGCGCAATACGAAGGACACCTCGGCCGTCTCGACGAGCTGGGTGCTCGTCGAGGTGTCGGTTGCCGTGAAGGTCACCTGCTCAGGATCAGGGTCGGTGACCGTGAACTTCGCCACACCGTTTGAGTTGCTTATGCCGCCGGCTAGCGGCGTGACGACGGCGTTGACCGAGGATGGCGCGAGGGCGACCGTGTCGCCGGCGATGGGCGTGCCCGTGGAATCCTTCAACGTGACCGTGACCGTCGACGACTGGCTGGCCAAGGGCTGACCTGAGACGAAGGTGTAAGTCGCGAGAGGCGAGGCGGTAACGCTCGACTCGTGCGCCTCGTCGGGCACGGGCACGAACGTGACGATGACAGTCCCGATAGTGCGGTCGTTGTCCGACAGGTCGACGGCTGTGTAAGTCACAGGCCCTGGCAGCAGCGCACCGACGTCGAAGGTCGCCACGCCACTTCCGTCAGTCGTCGTCGGTGGCCCCGTCGGGGTCGAGCCGGCGAGAAGCTCGACCGACAATCCGGCGATGCCTGTTCCGGTCGAGTCCTCGACCGTCGCAGTGACGACCTCGTCGGGCGAGTTGGTGGCCTCGGGGTTGGGCGGGCTGGCTGTGACGGTCGTATTCGCCGGGTCGGGCGGGTTCGTGAACGTTATGTTTGCCGTGCTCGAGAGCAACGTGAGGCCGATCGTGACGGGGATGTTGACGAGCCCGAGCGGCTGCGCAGAGCGCACCTGGAAGGTGGCGACGCCGCTCGCGTTCGTCGTGGCAGACGGCGGGACGACAGTGATGTCGGGCTCGCTCAGCGTGTTCAGCGAGACCGTCTCGCCGTCGAGCGCGTGGTTCCCACCGTCCATCGCCGTGACCGTCACGGTCGTCACTCCCTGCCCATCCCCGACGATGGTGGGCGGACTGGCCGACACCGTCGAGTTCGTGGCGGATACGGCGCCGGTGATGAACGAGACCACCGGCTCCTGGCCGGGGTTCGTGAGACTGAGCGTATCCGTCTCATCGGTGGCGATGTAGGTGACAGTCTCGACGTTCGAGTCGGTGACCGAGAAGTACGCGTTGCCGTTGCAATCGGTCGTCCCGGCCGCCGGGATGGGGCAGCTTTCGGCGTTGAGCAGGTTCGTCTCGCTCGGCGGCGGGGTGATGGCGGTGATCGTCGAGTTCGTCCCGGCGCTCCCGGCGACGGAAACGACCTTGCCGATCTCGGCGTTGCCCTCTGCATCGACGAGGTTGACATTGATCGTTGCAGCGGAGGTGCCGTTGGCCAGCACGTTCGCCGATTCGGCTCCGTCGACGCTCACTGTGCTGGTCGACTGCGACGTCAGACCGGGGAGGAAGTCCACTATCGGCACGTTCGGCACGTCCGCTGGGAAGTATTCGTTCGGCAGCACGTAACCGTCGGTCAGGTCGGTGATCTCGAAGGAGGCCGATTGCGCGACCGTATCGGTGATGGTGAATTGGGTCGTGCCGGAGTCGTCGGTGCAGCTGATACCCGGAATCTGCGAGGACGGCCCTTGGTCACAGGCTGAATCGGGGGTCGGTGGATCGACCGGGCTGATCACGATCTTCTTGAAGTTCTCCGTCGGAGCGGGCGGATTCGGCTCGGTCGGCTGGAGCACGATGGCCTGATTGCTGTCCGCGTTGCCGAACTGGTCGGCGAGCGTGATCGTCACGGTCGCGGCCGAGGTGCCGTCCGCCGTCACCTGGGTCTCCTGGGCGCTCACGTAGGCGCCCCCGGTCACCGACACCGACGAGTCGGAGCCTGACACCGACGGAGGGTTCGGATCGGCCGCCACTATGGGGATGGCCACTGTTGCGAGCGTCCCCGGGGCGGCCGGGGGAGGTTCATCGACGAATATGCCCGACGTGGTGTCCTGCGCGAAGAAGAGGTCCGGATCGCCAGGTGGCGTCGCAGTGGTGCCGTAGGCGTAGTACTGCGCCTGTCCATTGGACCCGGTCGTCGGCTCACCGTTCCCCGAGTTGCCACTACCCGACGGGGCGCTCCCGATCGGGGCTGTCTCCGCCCCGCCCGGGCCACCTGCCACGCCTATGTAGATCGCCTCTCCCGCCACCGGGTTGTAGAACGCGTCGTAGATCGTCGCGGTAAGCACGGCGCCGTCGGAGGGGACGTTCGTCGCCGTGAGGTTCGGATTGGCCGGCGTGAGGGACGAGGTCAATTGCGACGTCTGCGAATCGGGAGTCGTGTTGACATACGTCACAGGCCCTTGTGCAGGGGCCGGTAGCGAGGTGCTGCCGTCCACGCCGACGGTGTAGTTGACGCCGCTGTAAGTGCTCTCGGTCGGGTTGACCACGTTGGCGATGTACACCGTCACGGTCGAGCTCGACGCCCCGGATGGGAAGCTGAACGGGATCCCGACTTGGTTGGGTGCAGTCGGACTCTGGATCACGCCGCCCGGGAGGTTGACGTAGGTGTCAGAGCCACTCTGGATCGATACGGCGTAGTAGTAGGTGATGAACTGGGAACCGGGGGGCACCGTGCTGGCGCTCATGTTGCAGCCGTAGAGGGCGGGAGCACCGGCGTTGATGGCGGACCCCTGTGGGAACACAGTTCCCCAAGGCGCGCTCCCTGGCACGCCTGTAGGGCGTGGCGGGTTCGGAGCCGTGACGTCGACGGTGCCGCTGTTCACCGAGCTCGGCAAGTCGAACGTCAGCTTCAGCATCCCTTGGTCGTTGCCGATGTCGGTCTGTAGGCCGTTGTCGATCGGGCTCTGTCTCGACGGGAAGGCCCAGTAGCCCTCGTTCTCGACCCCCTGGGTGCCGTTGCACTCCTGGTATCCGCTGAGAGTGCCCTCATCCTCTCCGGGGCTCATGACCGAGATGTTGAAGTTCGACGCTTGCGCCGTGCCGGCGGAGGCCGCCGCGACGAACGCCGTCGCGCCCACCCCGGCGATGCCTGCCACGACCACCACCGCGCAAAGGATGCGCTTGGCCTTGGCCCCACGACTCATGAGGTGTAGAAGCCTTCGATGCTGACAACCACGTTCGTATCTCCGAGGTGGTTGTAGAGGTCGATCTCGCCACCCGTGCCGATCGGGATCACCACGAGGTTCGACACCGTGTTGCCTTTCAGCAAGTTGAGCTCACCCATCGCCGGTCTCGCTGCGCCGGCGGCATAGGCGGTCAGGTAAGAGGTGGCGGATGTGTCTGTCGCTGTGATGTCCAGCACCACTGCGGTCGCGTTCGCCGGGAGCCCGTACAAGCCCGCAAGCTTGAGAGACCGGACCTTCCCGGCCCCGATCGGGCCGCCGCCGCCGGAGCCGGCGGTGTTCAGCACGACTCCCTCGGTCATCGGCGTGTCGACGCTGCCGGTCGTGGCACTCGCCGAGGTGATGTAACCGGTGATGACGACTTCGAGGTTGGTCGTGCCGATGTGGTTGAAGAGCTCTACCTGCCCGCCCTTGCCGACTGGCGCCACGACCAGGTTGGTGGCGGACTGGCCCGGCAGCCAGTCGATGTTGCTCGAGAGCGGGCGGGTGATGCCGGCCGGGTAGACCGCTGCCCACGAGGCGGCGGTCGTGTTCTCAGACGTGAGGTCGAACTCCACTGCCTCGACCCCCGTCTTCGGCACTCCACCGACTCCCGTCACCTTGAGGGCTCGCGACACTCCACGTCCGAGCGGGCCTCCACCACCCGTGGAGGCCGTGTTGAGGATCTCCGTTGGCGCGAGCGGAACGTAACGCCCGGCGGTACCGGTTCCCGGCGTGTAGTAGCCCTCGAGGTCGACCACGACATGGCTCGACCCGGCGTCGTTGAAGATGGAGACCTCGTCGTTCGCTCCGATGGGCACCTCGACGAGGTGCCCGACCGTCTGGCCCTTCGCCGCGACCAGGCTTGCCGCGTTCGGGGCGGATTGCCCTGTGGGGAACACCGTCGCGTAGGTGGCAGCCGTCGTGTCGGTCACGGTGAGGTTCACCTCGACTGCGTCCGCCCTCGTCGGGACGCCCGCCACGCCGGACACCTTCAAGGTGCGAGTGGTCTGCGGACCGAGCGGCCCGCCGCCATCAGGCTTGCGGGTGTCGAGCAGGCGCACCGGCGCGATCGGGTGATACGACGACGGCACTTCGACGTAGGCGAACTGCGCTCCCGCGCTCCCGGCGCTGTGGCCCGCAGGCGAGACGACGGTGACCGCGACCGTCTGGGCGTACCCGACAGCTGGGGTCTTCACAGTGAGAGAGGTGCCTGCCGTGTTCACGGCGATGTCCGAGCCGGCTCCGGTCCCGAAGTCGACCGCGGTCGCGCCGCTGAAGTTCGCGCCGACGATGGTCACGACCGTGCCACCGGTCATAGGACCGGATGTCGGCGAGAGCGACGTGACCACGGGCGGTGAAGGTGGGGCCGGCGTGCCTGGGCTGAGATAGGTGAACGCGTCGGCCTCGACGACTGGCGACGTCTCCCCGCCGGCGGTGACGAGGACGTCCACGCTCCCGGCTGCCGCTGCAGTCGGCGAGACGGCCGTGATGGTGGTCCCGGCGCTGTTGACGGTGAACGACGTCGCATCTTCGGTGCCGAACGCCACCGTGGTGGCCCCGGTGAATCCTGTCCCGGTGACGGTTACCCCGGTGCCTCCGGAGACCGGACCGCTGTCCGGAGCGACTCCCGTCACTTGCGGCCCCGTCGGCGACGGGCTCGGCGGCAGGTAGGTATAGGCGTTCGCCGGCGAGACGGCGCTCGCGCCGTAGGCGTTGGTGACGGTCACGCTGACGGTCTCGGGGTCTGCCGACGGAGGAGCGGTCACGTCGATTGTGTTGCCAGTGCCAGGCTCGGTGAAGCTCGAGACCGAGACCGTGCCGAACCAGACCTCGGTCGCGTTGGCGAGGTCCGTGCCAGTCAGCACCACCGCCGTGCCGCCTGCTTGCGGCCCCGACTGCGGAGTGACGGTGCTGACCACCGGCACGAAGAGGACGTCCGGCTGGTAGGTGAAGGTATCGGCGGGCGTGATGACGCTCGACCCGAGCGGGTTCGTCACGACGACGTCGACCGTCTGCGCGGTGGCCACACCAGGGCTCGAGGCGGTGATCTGCGTCCCGGCGCTGTTCACGCTGAACTCCGCCGGGTTCGACCCGAAGTCGACGCCCGTCGAGCTGATGTCAGTGAAGTTGGACCCCGTTATGACGACCGTCGTCCCGCCGCTGATCGGTCCCGAGCTCGGTGACACCCCGGTGACGACCGGACCTGCCGACGACACCCCGCTCTCGTAGGTGTAGGCGTCGCCAGGCACGACGCTGCTCGTACCGACGAGCGTCGTGACGGTGATGTCAACGCTCCCGGCGGCCGGCACTGCGGGAGACACCGCCGTCAGCGAGGTGGCTGAGACGCTGTGGAACGACTCGGCCGGGCTGGTACCGAACTCGACCTGCGTGACGTCGGTGAGGTTGGTGCCGGTCACAGTCACGGTCGTCAGTCCCGACGTCGGACCGAAGTCCGGGCTCACGCTCTGCACTGCCGGCACTGCGGGCGTGGTCGGCGGGGCGAGGTACGTGAACGCGTCAGCGGCAGTGACGGCACTCGTCGCGACCGGGGTCGTGACCGTCACGTCGACCGTGCCGGGTGCAGGCGCCACGGGCGAGACCGCCGTGATCTGCGTGCCGGCAGAGTTGACGGTCCAGCTGGACACGACAAGCGTCCCGAAGTCGACCGCTGTGGCTCCCGTGAAGCCGGTGCCTGTGATCGTCACACCGGTGCCTCCGGCCACAGGCCCGGAGTTCACCGAAAGGCCGGTGACGACCGGCGCCCCGGGTGGAGGTGTCGTTGTAGGCAGATAGGTGAAGACGTCCGCGGGTGTGATCGCGCTCGTGCCCGCGGAGTTGGTGACCGTCACATCTACGCTGCCGGCCGCCGCCGGTGGCGCGATGACGTTGCTGATCTGCGTGCCGGCAGTGTTGACGACGTAGCCGGTAACTGCGTTGGCGCCGACGTACACAGACGTGATGCCGAAGAAGTTGGTACCGCTGACGATCAGCGTCGTGGCGTTCCCAGCCTGTCCAGAGGACGGGCTCACTCCCGTGACCGCCGGCAGTGCGAACGGCACATTCACGGTCTGGCTCGCCTCGGCCGAAGGTCCACCGTTCAGGCTCACGGTCTGTCCGGTGAATGCCTTGGTCGTCGACGTTCCGTCGGCGTCGGTGATGATGACCGAGGCGGTGTAAGTGCCGCCCTCGACGTAGGTGTGCGTCGTCGTGGGCACTGTCGTGATGAGCGGGGAGGTCCCGTCACCGAAGTTCCATGTGTAGCTCGCCGCCGGCGAGGATGGGAAGGTCGACTGCACGGCGCTGAAGCTCGAAGGCTCGTTCGCGGGCGCCGGTACGACGCTGAGGACAGCGACCGGAGCCTCGTCCGGTGTGATCGCGATGGCGTCAGGGCCTGTGCCGACCGAGATGGGGGTCGGGCTCGCAGCAGCCGCCGGAACCGAGAACTCCGAGACGGTGCCGGCGCTCGATCCGTCTCCGCTCCCACCGGGCTGGTCGTCGGCGACGTAGGCCGCCGTCCCCGACGGGATGATGGCCACGCCCGCTGGATCGGTTCCGGCCGCGAGGGTGCTGATCGTCCCGTTGCTGACCTCGATCTGGCTGATCGTCCCGTCGCTATAGTTGGCCACGTAGACGTAGTCCCCAGCGGGGCTGATCGCGATCGCATCCGGATCGTTGCCGACTTCGATCGGGGTACCGGCCGTGGGAGGCGAGGTGGTGAGGTCAATGGGAGTCACGGCGCCCGCGACGATGTTGGAGCCTCGGTCGACCACGTAAGCCGTCGACCCGTCGGGGGTGATGGCGACTGCAACGGGGTCCGTGCCGGCCGGGATGCCCGGCTGCACCGCGTCGTCCGAGAGGTCAATTGGGATCACGTTCTCATATCCGGGGTTGTTGTCAGTGACATATGCGGTGGTGCCGCCCGGCGAGATGGCGATGCCGGACGGGCTGCCGCCGACCTTGATGACGTCACGCACCTGCCCCGTCGATAGTGCGATCTTGCTGACCGTGCCGTCGCCAGAGTTCGCGACGTAGGCGAACGAGCCGTCCGGGGTGATCGCGATCGCGTCCGGTTCGCTTCCGACCGTGATCCAGGTCCCCGACGCGCCGGCAGCATCGGTCGCCGTGTCGATCGGCGTGACGTTGTCAGACCCGAAGTTGACGACGTAGGCGATCCTCCCGTTGGGCGTGATCGCGATCGCGTCCGGGTGGGTCCCGACCGGGATCGGCGCGCCGGCGTCGTTCTGGGCGATCGCCTGCGTCGGGTCGGCGAGGATCGGCGTCACCTGGTTGCTCTGCGAATCCGCCACGTACGCGATCGGCGGGCGGTTGACAGTTGCTCCCGGCACGGTGAGCGTCGTCGTCTCGCCGGCGGAGGGCCCGCCGTTGTTCAGCACGTACTGGCCCGTGTAGACGACCTCTGTCGAGGTCCCGGAGATGTCGGTGACACTCAACGTGACCGTGTAGGTCCCTGGCAACGGGTAGATGTGCTTCGCCGTCGGCAAGCTCGTGGTGATCGCTGCGGAGCCGTCGCCGAAGTTCCAGGTATAGGTCAGCCCACCGGGCGTGAGGGAGTACGAGTCAGATGCGTCGAACGTCGTGTACTGCCCTGCCGGAGCGGTCGTGCTCGTGAACGACGCCACCGGCGCCTCGTCCGGTGTCACGAGAACCTCGGCTGGGTCGACGTCGGTGAAGACTGTCTGAACCGATCCCGACCCGGACGTCGGGACAACGGTGACGCTGCCTTCGTCCGAGCCGATTCCGCCGGCGGAGTCGGTCTCGTCTGCGACATAGATGGTCGAGCCATCCGGGGAGATGGCGACGCCGTCGGGGTCGTCCCCGACGCCGACGGGCGAGTTCACCGTGAGCGTCGATACCGTGACGGGCACCACGAAACCAGCGTCGGCAGGGGTCGTCCCGTTGTCCTCTGTCACCCAGACCGTCGAGCCGTCTGGGCTGACGGCTACCTCCTGCGGCTGGAAACCGGTCTCGAGCGGGGCGGCCGACACGTGGTCGTTGCTCAAGCTGATCTCCGCGAGCGATCCGTCCTCGGAGTCGGCAACGAAGGCGTCCTGCCCGTTCGGGGTGACGCCAATGCCGATCGGGCCGCTGCCCGATCCCGGCGTGATACCGACGCCGATGGGCGACCCGACAAGACCGTTCGACAGGTTGACCGGGATGACCGTTCCGCCGCTGTAGTCCGTGACGAGCGCCTCGTTGCCGTTCGGCGTCACCGCCAACCCGGCCGGCGAGCTACCCGTCGGCAGCTGGATCGTGCGCGCGAGCGTGCCCTGTGACGTACCACCGAGCGTGACCTCCCAAAGAGCAGGCTTCGCCGCGCCCGAGATCGTCGGATCGGCGACGACATAGGCGTCGTGCCCGTCGGGGCTGACTGCGAGTGCCGTCGGCGTGTAGCCGGTCGGAAGCGGGATCGTGGTCTCGGACAGCGGTGGGCTGGAGAGCGTGTCGACTGGCGTGAGGTCGTCGCTCGCGCTGTTGAGCACGTAGACGGTGCCTCCGTCCGGAGATACCGCCTCAGCATCAGGCTGCGCCCCAACTTGCGCCGACCCGAGGCTGGCCAGACCGTTCGTATCGAAGGACTGGACGGAATCGGCCCCGGGATTGGTCCCCTGCGAGCTGAGCGGCGCGTACGCGACAAACAAGTCGGGCGGCGTCGGCGCGGTATCGGCGATGCCGCCGGTGAGCACGAAATTGGCCCCAGGCCGCGTGGCGCCAGGCTGCATCAAGGCCGCGAGTAGTACGGCAAGTGCCACCACAGGGACACCGACCCGGGGTCGCTTTCTCGATGGGAACTGCCGGCCTTTGCCCGAAGTCTTTGCGCGCACCGATATCTCCCCAAGGTCGTGGTTCGGCAGGCGATCCGTAAAGCTCAGCCCGGTGGGGGCCCCCGAAAACCATCGTCAGGGGCAAACATATCGACACGGTCGTCGCGACGCAATGAAAACTTGAAGCGGTTAGGTTCCACGAGGTTTGTTCAGTTTCGCCGCGCTCAAGCGCCCTCCAGCACCACGAGATCGTCGCGGTGCACCACCGCTTCGGCGAGATCTGCGGGAAGGTCGCTCGTCCGGCGGCCCACCCAGTCCGAGCTGCGTGCCGAGCTGACGCTCGAGATGCCCTTCGCGAAGACGAGACCGTCAGGCCCAACGATCTCTACGGCGTCATCTGCTCCGAAAGACCCATCGACCGCCGTCACCCCCGCTGCCAACAGGCTCGTCGAGCGCCCGACGACGGCTTCTCGCGCTCCCCCGTCGACGAGGATGCGGCCCTTCGGCCTCAGCGCGAAGGCGATCCAGAGCTTGCGCGCCGACAGTCGGCGCTCATGGGGCAGGAAGACCGTCCCGACCCTTACCTCACTGCTCACGGCATCTACCAGAACCGAAGGGCGCTCCGCGGCTGCGATCACGGTGCGCACCCCGGACCACGACGCCATCTTGGCTGCTGCCAGCTTGGAAGCCATTCCGCCCCGCGCGCCGTCGTTCATCGTCCCGCCCGCAGCTTGCTCGATCTCGTGGTCGATCTCGCGCACCTCCTCGATCAAGGTCGCCTCGTCGTCGAGCCGCGGGTCGGCCGAGAACAGACCCGCCATGTCCGTCAGAAGGATCATGAGATCTGCCCTCAGCAAGTGAGCGACGAGAGCGGCGAGGCGGTCGTTGTCTCCGAAACGGATCTCGTCGTCGGCGATCGCGTCGTTCTCGTTCACGATCGGCACGACCCCGAGCTCCATCAGACGGTGCAACGTGTCGCGTGCGCGGAGGTAGCGCCGGCGCTCCGCGAAGTCGAGCGGTGCGAGCAGCACCTGGCCCGCCAGCATCCCCTCTGCGGCGAACGCGTCGTCATAGACGCGCATCAAGCGGTGCTGGCCGATGGAGGCAAGCGCCTGCAGCGTCACGGGGTCGCTCGGCCGGTGACCGCCGGGCGCGAGCGCCGCGACCCCGATCATGATTGCGCCCGAGGTCACGAGCACGGCGCGATGACCGAGGTGCCGGAGATGCGCCAGCTCCGCCGAGAGGCGCTCGACAGCCACGCGGTCGATCCCACCATCAGGCAGGGTGATGGAGCTCGTCCCGATCTTCACCACGACGATCATTTTCAGTCCGGCTCCCACTCGAACACGACGCTGCCGATCCGCACTGGATCTCCGGCACGGGCGCCCGCTCGCTTGAGCGCTTTGTCGACGCCGAGCCGCTTCAGCCTCCGCTGAGCTGCAGCCAATGCGTCGGGATCGTTGAGATCGGAAAGGGCAACCGCCCGCAGGGCGTCCCTGCCCGAGACGACGTACCCGCCCTCTGCGCGCTCGACGAGTACGGCTTCGGAGAGGGGTCGGTGAATCACAGGCGACGTGCGAGGCGCAGGCTGCAACTCTCGGGTCGCGTCGACGAGCGTCGCGAGCTGGCCGACGAGCTCGTCGATTCCCTCTCCGGTGGCAGCTGAGATCTCGAGTGAACCGCCGTATTCGGCCGGGTCGGGGCGTGACCCGACCGGCACGACGTCCGCGCGTGAACCGACGACGACGCGCGGTCGCTCGAGCAGCTCCGGTCGGTACCTGCCGAGCTCGTCGAGCAGAATCCGGACCTGATCGGGAGGCTCGCGACCTTCGCTCGGGGAGAGGTCGACGAGGACGAGGAGCGCGCGGGCTCGCTCGACGTGCCGTAAGAAGCGATGCCCGAGGCCCTTTCCCTCCGCAGCACCCTCCACGAGGCCGGGGATGTCCGCCACGACGAACTGGGTGCTCGAGTCGCGATCTGTCACCACTCCGCGGCGCCCGTTGGGGCTCCCCACGTAGACGACCCCGAGATGCGGGACAAGCGTGGTGAAGGGGTAGTCGGCGATCTTCGGATGGGCGGCCGATATGCGCGATACGAACGTCGACTTCCCTGCGTTCGGAAAACCTACGACCGCGACGTCCGCCATGAGCTCGAGCTCGAGGTTGAGCCAGAACTCCTCCCCCACCTCCCCCTGCTCGGCGAAGGCAGGCGCCCGCAACCGGTTCGTGAGAAAGCGCGAGTTGCCGTGCCCTCCTCTGCCGCCCCGAGCTGCCAAGAAACGATCACCTGCCGCCACCAGATCCGCGATCAGGTCCCCGTCAGGCGACCTGACGAGAGTGCCCTCGGGTACCGGGACGACCATGTCATCGCCACCCTTGCCGTGGCGTCGCTTGCCGCTCCCGTGGGTGCCGTCGCCGGCGCGGCGGTGCGGGTGGTCTTCGAACGCGATGAGCGAGACGACGTTGGTGGTGGCCTCGAGGTAGACGTCGCCACCACTCCCGCCGTCTCCGCCGTCGGGGCCGCCTTTGGAGACGTACGGCTCCCGCCGGAATGACACTGCGCCAGCGCCGCCGTTCCCAGCTTTCACGTGTACCTGCGCCTCGTCGACGAAGCCGGGCATGTTCCCCGCCTCAGTTGAGGGACGGATCGACGGGATGACGAGAAAGGACCGAGAGCCAGCCGCCCTGCTGCTTGAGGACGCGTTCCCATAGGTCCTCGGGCTCCGACGTGAGGATGTCCGCCGGATAGCCCTCGACGACGTACCAGGCCTGCTCCTCGATCTCCTCGTCGAGCTGGCCGGGGACCCATCCCGAGTAACCCTTGAAGACGCGCAGCCCGGCAAAGGTGACGGCGATGTCCTCCGGCTCCCGATGCAGGTCGACGGTTCCGATCATCGAGGTGAGGGGCGAGTAGCCGCCGAAGTAGTCGTCATCGTCATCGTCATCGCTGTCATCGTCATCGCCGCCGTCACTTTCGCCGCCGTCGTCACTCTCGTCTGCAAGGCCCTCGGCACTCAGGTCTCTCAACCCGGCGAGGCCGCTCAAGTCCTCGAAAGCCCGCAGGGTCTCCATTGCCTCGAGAGCGTCGAGTGCCTCGAGATCGGAGCCGGCCCCCTCGTTGACGTGGTGGCCCACACAGATCGCCGCGTTGGGTTGAACTGGCCCACCGCTGAACAGCACGCCGGGAGGCGATGCGTGCAACGCCCAACTCGGCACTATCTCCGAGATGGGAGTGTCACTCGGGCGGTTCAAGATGACACCCAGCGCGCCATCGTCGTCGTAGGCCAGCAAGAGCACGACCGTCCGGAAGAAGTTGGGGTCGGCAAGTGTGGGGGCGGCCACGAGCAGGCAGCCCCGGCGTGGCGGGGTCATGTCCCGCCCTTGTTCAGCTCTCGTCGGGAAGGACGTCCACCAGGCGGCGCCCGCGCCTCGAGCCGAACTTCACGCGCCCTGTCGTGCAAGCGAACAACGTGTCGTCCTTACCGCGGCCGACGTTCTCCCCGGGGTGGAAATGGGTGCCGCGCTGGCGCACGATGATCGAGCCGGGGTTCACGAGCGTGCCGTCGTACACCTTCACGCCGAGCCGCTGAGCGTTGGAATCCCGGCCGTTGCGGGTAGAACCGCCACCCTTGGTCTTTGACATATCCGGGCCTCCTACTTCTTCGGTGCGAGCTTGCCGGCGGCTTCGATGCCGGTGATCTCGAGCGTCGTGTACTTCTGACGGTGCCCGTAGTGGCGCTGCTGCCTGGACTTGGACTTGTAAGTGAAGCCGGTGATCTTGGGGCCTTTCGACAGGCCCAAGACGGTGGCGGTGACGCTGGAACCGGCAAGGGCCTCTGCGTCGGTCACCACTTCGTCTCCGTCGACAAGCAGGATCGGGGTCAGGCGAATCTCGTCGCCCTCCTCGGACGCCAGTAGCTCGACGTCGATCTGCTCCCCGACTTCGACTCGCGCCTGCTTTCCTCCGGTGTTGATCACGGCGTACATAGGGTGACCAGGATATCAGGAGCCCGACACCCCCCAGACCGCCGCGACGGGAACGACGCGACGCCTTTGGTCAGGAAGAATGGGCTGCATGACCGAACCGGACAATGACGAACGCGCGGGCGAGGCTGAGCTCATCGCCGAGATCGACGACGGAGTAGCGATCCTGACCATGAACCGCCCGGAGCGCCGCAACGCCCTGTCGAGCACCCTGATCAGGTCCTTGCTCTCCGCGATGATCGACTTGGACGCCAACGAGGACGTTGGCGTCATCGTCCTCACCGGCGCCGACCCGGCATTCTGCGCCGGTCTCGACTTGAAAGAGCTCGGGACGGCAGGCAACTCTCTCGCTCGTGGCGTCATCAGCGCGCCGGGGCACCACGGGCCCTGGCCGCCGTTGTCGACCGTCGTCGTGGGCGCTGTGAACGGCCCTGCCATCACGGGCGGTCTCGAGATCGCCCTCGCGTGCGACTTTCTCGTTGCCTCCGAGCGGGCGGTATTCGCGGATACTCACGCACGCCTCGGCCTTCAGCCGACCTGGGGCCTCACGGTCCGGTTGCCGGAGGCAGTCGGCATCCGGCGAGCGCGCGAGATGAGCGCGACCGCCAACTTCGTCGACGCCTCCACCGCGCTTCAGTGGGGGCTCGTCAATCACGTTGTCGCCCACCACGAGCTCGTCGCAAGTGCAGTGGCGCTCGCCCGTGGCATCCGCGATGGCGACCATCGCGCCATAGCGCGGATGATGCAGACCTACGTCGAAGGTGCGCTCGCCCCGGGCAGCGCGGCATGGGTCGCCGAGTGGGAGGCGTCCCAGGCGTGGCAGGCAGGAGGGCTCGACTCCGGCAAGGTGGCGGAGCGGCGGGCGCAGGTGATCGAGCGGGGCCGCTCGCAGCTCTAGGCCGCTGGTCCTTCCCGGAAGACGATGCCGCGCCCGTTGCACATGGGACAGGTCTCCGACAAAGTCTCGACCAGCCCTTCGCCGACCCGCTTGCGGGTCATCTCCACCAGGCCGAGCTCGCTGATCTCGAAGACCTGAGTTGGCGTCTTGTCCCGCGCGAGCGCAGCCTTGAACGCTGCGAGCACCGCTTGCCGGTTCGTCTTGATCTCCATGTCAATGAAGTCGATGACGATGATCCCGCCGATGTCACGAAGGCGAAGCTGCCGCGCGATCTCGTCAGCGGCCTCGAGGTTGTTCTCGAACACAGTCTCTTCGAGGCTCGAAGACCCGACGTTCTTCCCGGTGTTCACGTCGATCACAGTCAGAGCTTCGGTCCGCTCGATGATGAGGGAGCCACCGGAGGGCAACCACACCTTCCGGTCGAGTGCCTTGTGGAGCTGCTCGTGCACATGCTGGCGCTCGAACAGAGGCAGGGTCTCGCTCGAGTTGTCGTAGAGCTCGACGCGTTCGGCAAGCTCAGGATCGAACTCGGCGACGTATGCCCTCACGACCTCGTAGAGGTCGCGGTCGTCGATGAGCACCGAGCGGTGTTCCTCCGTCAGCTCCTCGCGGATGATCCGGACCGCCATGTGAGGCTCGGAGTACAAGAGGGCCGGGGCAGGCAGTCGCTTCGATCGCTCGTCGATCTCGTCCCATTTCGCCACGAGCTGCTGGACGTCATGACGGAGCTCCTCGGCCGAGGCCCCCTGAGCGGCGGTGCGAACGATCAAGCCATGACCCTCCGGCCTGACTTCGTCGAGCACCCTTCGCAGCCGCTTGCGCTCGTTGTCGTCCAGGCGTCGGGAGATCCCGTAGGTGCTGGAGTTCGGCACGAGCACGACGAAGCGACCCGGCAGCGACACCTCCTGGGTGAGGCGCGCCCCTTTCAACCCGATCGGGTTCTTGGTCACCTGGCTGATGATCGTTTGTCCAGGCCGCAGAAGGTGCTCGATCCGGTCGGCACCCGACTGACGGTCGATCTCGTCACGGTCGTAGGAGACGTCGCCCCAATAGAGAACCGCGTTCTTCGGAGTGCCGATGTCAACGAACGCCGCCTCCATGCCGGGCAGGACGTTCTTCACCCGGCCCCGGTAGATGTTGCCGATGATCTGCTGGGCGTCGTCTTGTGGCCTCGCGACGAAGTGCTCGACGAGCGCCCGGCCCTCGAGGACGGCGATCTGCGTGGCCTCGGGCTCGACGTGCACGCACATCAGGTAGCGACCGACGGCCTTGCCACCGCGCTCCTTGCCCCGCCTCGTCCTCGGGGTATTCGGGCGGCTCGGCCGATCCACCGGCTGGTCCGACAAAGGTGAAGCCGGCTGCTTCGCCTCGCTCGCCGGGCGGGCATTCGCTCTTGGGCCTGCCGATGCGCCCGCCGAGCTGCCTGTTCCTGCTCCGGGTGCCGAGCCCGCTTCGCTCGTAGCCCCTGCTCCGCCGCCGCCCGCGCCACCGCTGCCCCGCCTCCGGCCGCGACCGCCGCGCCGGCGGCGGGCCGCACCACTGCTCGTGCTTGCGCCGTTGGCTCCACCGGACCCGCCATTGCCGGTTGAGCCTGAGCCGGTTGAGCCTGAGCCGGTTGAGCCAGGCTGGTTACCACCGGCGCCGGCGGCGCCGTCGGCATTGCGCTGCGCCGGCGAGGCGCCTGGTGATGGCGTCACATCTCCCGGCGGGGCCGGACGGGTGTCACCTATCTGAGGACGGCGGGGCGCCAGGGGCGGTCGTGCCCCGTCAGGTGCTGAGGGGGCTCCTGCAGCTGGGGGACTCTCCGGGTGGTCTCGCGGCTCGCTCGGCAGCGGGCCGCTCTCGACAGGCGCGCCGTACGCGTCCCGGTCGATCGTGGGTTCCGACATCTACTGGATCCCTTCTCGTGGGCGCGCACCGATGGCGCGCCGTCGACGCCGACAGATCCGGCGCTGCGCACTTGTGTGCAGCGACGCGCAAGGACCCGGCGTCTCGTTCTGTGAGGAGCATGTCCTCGTTGTCGCCGACGGCGGACCCTGATGACAAAAGGGCGCTCGGACCGATCAAGCAACAAAGGACGGAGCAAACGGCGAACGCGGGAGCTGAGCGCATCCAGCACTGCAGCGGTCGGGACGTCGTCATCTCGGGACCCACATTACCTGGGTCGCCGCCGTCCGCCGTGAACCCCCTGGCCAGGGTCGGACTCAGCCCGCTCCGGTGGGTGCTTTCGGTGTCACGGGGCCGACCGGGTGCTGGATCAGGTACTCGAAGAGCTTGATGACGACCGGCGCTGCCGCAAGCGCTCCGTAACCCGCGTTGGGAATGATCACGGCGATCACGTACTGGGGGTCCGAGACCGGCCCGAACGCCACGAACAACGAGTCAGGCTGCGCGTTCGTGCTGCTGCTGACCTGGGATGTCCCTGTCTTTCCGGCTATCGGCAGCTGCGAGTACGGGTAATGCAGCGCCACAAGGGCCTGCGTGGCCGTGCCGGCGTAGCGGCCGGTCGCCGTGGTGACCCCCTCGAGGCCCGTGAGGATCGCCTGACGGGTGCTGGCGGGAAGCGATACGTGGCCGACGACCTTGGGCTCGATCCGCTTCACCACCTTGCCGTCGGGCGACACGATCGCAGCCCCGACCTCGGGCGCGTAGCGCGTCCCGCCATTGGCGAACGTGGCGTAGGCGTTCGCGAGCTCGAGAGGCGTGATCTCGGTCTCGCCCTGTCCGAAGGCAGCGTTGACGGCATCGCCTGCGCCGTAATAGGTGTCGGGGAAGGCGGAGGGATCTTCCGCGTGCTGCTGGACCCGGAGCTCGGGCGAGTCGACCTGCCCGTAATAGGCGCCCGGGAGGTCGATCCCGCTCGACACGCCGAAGCCGTACTGGGCCGCCACCTTCTGGATCGGATCGTTGCCGTACTGCTTGGGATCGGAGTAGAAGTTGAAGCCGAGCGTGTAGAAGAAGACGTCGTCGGAGACCGTGAGAGCGGTCGAGACATCGCACGCGTTGTAACACGGGACGTCGCCCGTGTTGTCCGCGAAGGTGCACCCCCCGCCCGTGCAACGCGGGATCGTGAACGACCCGTTGTCGGGATAGACGGTGTACGGCGAGATCAGGCCGTCGTTGAGGCCGGCTGTCGAGGAGGCCAGCTTGAAGGTCGATCCAGGCGTGTAGAGGCCTTGGATCGCGCGGTTGAGGAGCGGATAGTTCGAGTTCGGGGTGTTGAGCTCGGAGTAGTGCTGGGTCGACATCCCACCCACCCACCACGAGGGGTCGTACGTGGGCTCAGACGCCATCGCGAGAATGGCGCCCGTCTGGGGGTCCAAGGCCACCACGGCGCCGGAATTCACAGGCTTCCCCTGTGCGTCGAGGCTCGCGATCTGCGCGGACAGATCCGCCTCGGCGGCCTGCTGAAGTCCGAGGTCGATGTTCGTGACCACGTCGTCCCCCGCCTTAGACGGGACGACGTGCTTGGTCGCGACGGGATCGCCTTGTGCGTCGACGGAGAGCTCGCGCACGCCGGTGACTCCCCGCAGGTAGCTCTCGTACGACGCCTCGATGCCGGACTGACCGATGACATCACCGGCCGTGTAGCCCTGTCCCTTCAGCTGCTTCAGCTCCGGCGCGCTGATGTCCGCGACGTACCCGAGGGTCTGCGCCATCAAGTCCCCGTACGGGAATTGCCGCTCGGCGACGTTAGAGACGGTCACGCCTGGGAACATCGACTTGTGCTCGGAAAGGTAGACGACGACGCTGTCGGGGACCCCGACCTCGATCGGGACGGGCTGATAGATCGAGTCCTGTTCGTCGTTGATCGCGGCCTTGACCGAAGCCAGGGACATGCCGAGCGTCACGGCCAGCCGCTGAACGACTGCCGGATTGGTTGCGGCGATCTGGCGGTTCAAGGTGACCACGGGCTCGACCTTGTTCGAGACGAGCACCTGGCCCCCGCGAGCTTCTATGAGACCGCGGGGCGGAGTTATGGGCACGTCGCGTGTCGTCAGGCTGATGACCTGATCGCGCGCCGACGAGCTGTTGAGGACTTGAAGAGACCAGAGCCGGAAGATCATGATCGAGAAGAGGCCGAGCACCACCACGCCCATGACGGTGAGGCGCAGCCCGACCCGGACGGTCTCGGCCCGGCGGGCTTGCTCACGTTCCTCTTCTTCGAGGCGCTTCAAGGAGCTTGCGGGTACGCGGCCCTTCTGCTCCTCGTCGAGACCGGGAGAGCGTTCGACAGCCTTCGGCGCGTAGCGGGCGGGGGCTGATGACCGGACGGGTCCCACGTGACCTTGGCCCGGTGCCCGCCCTGACGGGGTTGGGCGCCTTCGCCCGGGCGGGCGCGGCCCCGGCGGGCTCGGGGCGGTCATCTGACGGCGCTCCCGCCGGTCGCGAGCTCGTGGGCTCCGTGTCCGGGGCCGGAGAACACCCAGCCGAGGATGGCGGTCGCAGGCACGGCAAGGACGGCGTTCGCGATCGAGACCACCGCCAGCACGTTCACGAGCTCTCCGCGGGGGATATGTGGCTGGCCGATCAGGATGGCTAGCACGGCGTAGAGCAACGTTCCCCCCACACTTGCGACGAAGGTCGCGATGATTCGTAACGAGTACGGCGCCCTTCCCCCCGAGAGAGAAGCCAGCAGGCCGACCGAGAACGCCACGAGCACGTAGCACAACGGCGACAAGCCGAAGGGGGTGACGACGAACAGGTCAGCTACGAGTCCGGTCACGAAGCCCGCCACTGCTCCGATCTGCGGACCCGCGACCAGCCCCGCCGCGATGGCCATGAGGAGAAACGTGTCCGGGTGCGCTCCACCGATGTCGAGCTGCTGCAGCAGCCCGACCTGCAAGATGAGGACTGCAAAGCCGACGATGAACAGGCGCCACCATGAGCGAAGGGTCATGTCTCCTCGCTCAGGGAGCCGGGAGCCATTGGACGACGGCCACGAACTGGAGGCCGCTCAAGGGGGCGACCGGATTCATGGTCACTGGGAAAGTGAACGTTCCTCCGGTGGTCTTCACTGATGAAACGGTACCGACCGGGATGCCCGCAGGGAAGGCGGCCCCTTGCAGCCCACTCGTCACGAGCAGCTGACCCTTGCGCGGTACCGGCGCGCTGGCCGAGACCTGCTCGAGGGCGAGCGGGTGGCCGAGGCCCTGGCCCGTGGCAATCGCGATCGTCCCGTTGGCAAAGCGCACCCCGACATCCGAACGCGGATCGGTGATCAGACGTACGACGGAGGTCGTCTTGCCGGCAGTGATCACCTCACCGACGAGACCGGCACCCGCGACGACGGGCATGCCGACGCCAACGCCGTCGGCGGTCCCGCGGTCGATCTCGAGCGTGAGCTCGAAGTTCGAGCCCCCCGGCGGGCCGGAGATCACGTCGGCTATCACGCTCTGAGAATTCTGGAGGTAGGGCAGCCTCTCGACCGTCAACATCTGCTGCAGCTGTTGCTCGGCGCTCTCGTTCTCGAGCGCTAGTCGCCGGAGCTCTCCCACCTCGTTGCGGAGGCGGACGTTGTCGTTGACGGCCGCGTCGTAGTTGACCGCGCCGGAAAGTAGGTTGCCAATCGGCCGGAAGATGTCCGAGAGCACGCGCTGGACAGGCGAGACCGCATCGCGTGCGGAGTTGCGGACAGATCCGAGGTCATGGCTCACCGGTCCCCGGTAGTCGAGGGTGACCAGCGTGATCGAGGCCAGTACCAGGATGACGAGCGTCAGGCGCTGGCTGGTGTTCCGCCGCGAGGTCGCCAACGCGACTCCGGAATCAGCGGTTCGAGGAGGAGCTGAGCACTTGCTTCAGCGCCTCGAACTCCTCGAGGCACATCCCGCTGCCGAGTGCGACACAATTCAGCGGGTCCGGCGCTACGACGATGGGCATGTGCGTCTCGGTCTGAAGTCGCACGTCCAGACCGTGTAGCAGTGCCCCGCCGCCGGTGAGAACGATGCCCTGCTCCATGATGTCGGCCGCGAGCTCCGGTGGGCACCGATCGAGCGTCACCTTCACCGCGTCGACGATCGCCGCAACGGGCTCCTCGATGGCCCTGCGGATCTCCTCGGTCGTCGTGACGACGGTCTTCGGGAGGCCTGTGACGAGGTCCCGGCCACGGATCTCGGCGTGCAGCTCCTCTTCGAGCTCGCAGGCCGATCCGAGGGCGATCTTGATCTCCTCGGCCGTCCTCTCGCCAAGGGCGAGCGAGTACTCCTTCTTCACAAAGGAGATGATCGCCTCGTCGAGCTCGTCGCCACCGATCCGGATCGACTGGCTGACCACGATCCCACCGAGCGAGATGACGGCGACCTCGGTCGTGCCACCGCCGATGTCCACGACCATGTTGCCCGTCGGCTCGTGGATGGGAAGGCCGGCACCGATCGCGGCAGCCATCGGCTCCTCGACGATGTAGGCCTTGCGAGCTCCTGCGTACACGGCCGCTTCTTGCACGGCGCGCTTCTCGACGCCGGTGATGCCCGAAGGGACGCAGATCACCATGCGAGGCTTCGAGAAGCGCCGCGGGTGCACGCGCCGTATGAAGTACCGGAGCATCATCTCGCAGATCTCGAAGTCCGCGATGACCCCGTCCTTCAGCGGGCGGATCGCCTGGATGTTGCTCGGCGTGCGGCCGATCATCCTCTTCGCCTCGATGCCCACGGCGAGTGGGTGGCCGTCCTTCACGTTGATCGCGACCACAGACGGCTCGTTCAAGACGATGCCCTTTCCGCGGACGTAGACGAGCGTGTTAGCCGTGCCGAGATCGACGGCCATGTCGCGGCCGATAAATGACCAACGGTTCTCGGACATGAAAAGGGGGGCTCCTTCTAGGGGCTTGGCCGGAGCGGGTTATTACCAGGCTACGGGATCTGAGGCAAGCACTCAAGGCAGGCGGGCCTCGGGTTTGACGAGACGCAGGTCAGGGCAGGTCTGGAAAGAATATCTGTATCTCGCGGGCTGCCGATTCCGGTCCGTCGGAGCCGTGGACGAGGTTCTCGGTCATGATTGTCCCGAAGTCGCCCCGGATCGTACCGGGGGGCGCGTCGGCCGGATTTGTCGGTCCCATGAGCGTGCGGACGATCTTCCATGTGTCATCCGGGCCCTCTGCCACGGCGATGAACGACGGGCTGCGCGTGATGAATGCGACGAGGTCGGCGTAAAACGGCTTGCCGTCGTGCTCGGCATAGTGGCGACCGGCCGTCTCCGCGTCGATCGTCCGGAGCTCTGCCGCGACGAGACGCAGTCCCTTTCTCTCGAGTCGGCCGACGATCTCCCCGACGAGGCCGCGCTCGACCGCATCGGGCTTGGCGATCACGAGGGTTCTGTTCACGAAGCGGGCACCCTACACGATGCTCCTCAAGTAGCTGCGAGCTGCGCCTACGACGTAGAGCGATCCCGTCACGAGCACCAAGTCGTCGTCGCTCGCGACCTCGAGCGCCCGCGCGACGGCGTCAGCCACGTCTCCACCGACCTCCGCACGGAGGCCTGCCTGCTCGGCGACTTGGACGATGGCCTCGGCAGGAATGGCCCGAGGACTCGGCGGGGTGCAGGCGATCACGGTCCCGAGGCGGTCACTAGAGAGTGCCGTGAGAAGGTCGGCGGGGTTGCGGCTCCGCAAGCTGCCCATCACGAGGATCACGCGCCGAGCACCGCTGAAGTCCTCCCGCAGCGCCGCCCCGGCGGCTGCCGCCCCAGCCGGGTTGTGGGCACCGTCGAGGACGACGAGCGGCTTCGTGCGCACGACCTCCATCCGACCCGGTGCCCGTACTGAGTCGAACCCCTCGCGCACGACTTCGTCGGAGAGCAGATCGCCGAGAAACGCCTGCGCTCCCGCCAGGCCGACCGCGGCGTTCTCGCACTGGTGTGCGCCGAAAAGAGGGATGAAGACGTCGAGGTAACGAGCTGCCGGGGTGACGAGGTCGGCGACCCGCCCGCCGACGGCTATCCGGACGTTCTCGGCAGCGAAGTCCTTGCCCCGTGTCCAGACCGATGCCGCCCCGACCTCGCGCGCCTCGGCTTCGAAGATCTCCGCGATGTCCGGGTCGTTCTCCCCGAGCACGAGGACGGATCCGGTCTTCACGATGCCGGCCTTCTCGGCTGCAATGAGCTCTCGGGAGTCGCCGAGAATATCGGTGTGGTCCAGCTGCACGTTCGTGACGACTGCGACCGTGCCATCGGCGACGTTCGTGGCGTCGTACCTCCCGCCGAGCCCCACCTCGATCACGGCCGCCTGAACAGCCTCGTCGGCGAACCACCGGAACGCGGCGGCCGTCATCAGCTCGAACCAGCTCGCCTCGACTCCGAGGAATCGCTCGAGCTCCGCCAGGGCAGCGAGCTGTGCGGCGAGGTCGTCGTCGTCGATCGGACGATCGGCGATCGCGAGGCGCTCGTTGATCACCTCGAGGTGCGGGCTCGTGTACGCGCCGCAGTTCACACCTTCTGCCTGCAATAGCGACGAGATCATCCGGGTCGTCGAGCCCTTCCCGTTCGTTCCGGTGATGTGAACCACGGGATAGGTGTGCTGGGGAGATCCCATTGCGTCGGCGAGCGCCGCTATCCGCTCGAGTGAGGGGTCGCCGTGATGGCCGGCTTTGCCGGCCTCGATCGCCTCGAGGTTGATGTGTCGATCCAGCCAAGCAAGCGCTTCGCCGATGCTGGCTCCCGCGGGGCCATCGGCTGGCGGCGAGAACGGTCCGGTCTCTGTCAGCTCCGAGATCCTTGTCGTGCTAGCTCAAGCCCGCGGCGCTGGCTCAGGAAGCCGCGCGACGCGACCGCTCGGGCTTCTCGGGAGCACCCCGGGGTACGAGCGAGGGAGCGACGTGCTCCATGACGACGGACCTGTCGACAACACACCGGACGATGTCCTCGCGACTCGGCAGCTCGTACATGACGTCGAGGAGCACCTCTTCGAGGATCGCCCGTAGGCCGCGGGCACCTGTGCCCCGGAGCAGGGCGAGATCGGAGATCGCCTCGAGTGCGTCCTCGGAGATCTCGAGCTCGACGTTGTCAAGCTCGAAGACCCGCTTGTATTGCTTGACGAGAGCGTTCTTCGGCTCGACAAGTATTCGCACGAGGGCCTCCTGGTCGAGGCTCGAGACAGCTCCGATCACCGGCAGCCGGCCGACGAACTCGGGGATCAGGCCGAACTTGAGCAGGTCCTCGGGGAGGACTTGCATCAACATCTCACCTTCGTCCCAGCGCTTGCCGCGCCGGACCTCGGCCCTGAAGCCGATGCCCGCCCGGCCGATCCGGTTCTCGATGATCTTGTTGAGCCCGGCGAACGCTCCTCCGCAGATGAAGAGGACGTTCGTCGTGTCGATCTGGATGAACTCTTGATGGGGGTGCTTGCGCCCACCCTGGGGTGGGACCGAGGCCGTCGTCCCCTCGAGGATCTTGCGGAGGGCCTGCTGCACTCCCTCGCCCGAGACGTCGCGGGTGATCGACGGGTTCTCGGACTTCCGGGCGATCTTGTCGATCTCGTCGATGTAGATGATCCCGGTCTCTGCCTTCTTCACGTCGTAGTCGGCAGCCTGGATCAACTTGAGGAGGATGTTCTCGACGTCCTCACCTACGTAGCCGGCCTCTGTGAGGGCCGTCGCGTCCGCGATGGCAAAGGGCACGTTGAGCATCCGGGCGAGCGTCTGGGCGAGCAACGTCTTGCCGCAACCGGTCGGCCCGAGCAGCAAGATGTTCGACTTCGAGATCTCGATCTCACCCTCTTTGTAGACGCCGGCCTGCACCCGCTTGTAGTGGTTGTAGACAGCCACCGAGAGGATCTTCTTCGCCTGCTCCTGGCCGACGACGTAGTCGTTCAGGAACTCGAAGATCTCCTTCGGTTTGGGCAGGTCTTCGAAGTTGACCTCTGCCGGCTCGGCAAGCTCTTCTTCGATGATGTCGTTGCACAGTTCGATGCACTCGTCACAGATGTAGACCCCCGGACCGGCGATCAGCTTCTTCACCTGCTTCTGTGACTTCCCACAGAAGCTGCACTTGACGAGCTCCCCCCCGTCGCCAAACTTGGCCACCTCGCCCCCTCCGCTCAGGCAGCGCCGACGGCGCCGACAGCGCCCACGACGCCGACGGTCTCCCGGCTGCTGATCACTTCGTCGATGAGGCCGTAGTCACGCGCCTCGTCCGCACTCATTATGAAGTCACGGTCCGTGTCCGAGTGGACCTTCTCCACCGTCTGCCCGGTGTCCTCGGCCAGGATCTGGTTGAGAAGGTCGCGCATGCGGAGGATCTCCTTCGCCTGCAGCTCG
>JBKQLZ010000002.1:0-7086 GCA_052146895.1 Acidimicrobiales bacterium | reverse complement strand
CCACCCGACGACGCCGGCGGCCTGCGATGTCATCTTCCGGATCGCGTGCGTCAGGTCGAGCGTGCCGAGCTCGCGGACGAACCTCCCGAGCACGCGGGGGAACGTCCCGTGCAGGCGAGGATGAGGGTGCCCGCCGTGGTCGACAACGGCGTCAGTTCCGATGGAGGTATATGGCTGGCTGAGGAAACGAGCGACGTTCTCCTCGACGTTGTTGAACGAGACGAGCGACATGGCGAGCTGCTCGCTTGCGAGGAGATCGAAGACGGCATCGAAGGCCTCCTGTGAGCGGAGGTCGGAGATCCCCGAGGAGGCGATCACCTCGGCAAAGGACTTGCCGACGAGCTCGCGTCGGCGCGCCCGCGCCACCTTCAGCCCGTCCCAGCCCTCGGAGAAACGCCACCAGTTGTCCCACGACGTCGTGTCCTCGAGCAGCTGGAGGCGCACGCGGGCCCGGACGTCGGAGTCGCCGAGGCGGGCGATCGCGGCCGCGTGCCCCCCCTCTTGGACCCATGGCGGGAGGAGCACGACCGCCGACGTCGATCCCGCCACGTAGGGATGGACGTCGGCGGAAATCGACACACCGGCGCTCCTCGCGGCGTCGACGCGATCGATCACGATCGACGCCTTCGGCCAGTTGGCCCTCCCCGCGACCTTGATGTGGCTGTAGTGGAGATGGCAGCCCGTACGCTCCGCCACCGATATCACCTCGTCTGTCGCCTCGACGACGAGGTCGCTCTCGGAGCGGACGTGGACGAAGAACGGAAGCCCGGCGGCGGCCACAACCTCGCACAGAGCCGTGATCTCGTCCGTCGTGGCATAGGCAGCAGGCACGTACACGAGGCCGGTCGAGAAACCGCACGCCCCCTCTGCGAAGGCCTGCGCCAGAGCCTCCTGCATCGAGGCGACCTCGTCGGCGGTGGGCTCGCGGGCGACGTCGCCCATGATCAGGCGACGGATGGTGGCATGGCCGACGAGGAGCGCCGAGCGCGTCGCCGCGCTCCGTCGCACCGCGGTCAGGTACTCGCGAAAGGAGCGCCACGTCCAGGCCTCTGGCGCGATCGCACCGTCGAGGCCCGCCAGAAAGGCTCTGTGGTCGTCGAGGTCGTCTTCGGAGACCGGGGCGGCTGAGATCCCGTCCTGACCGAAGACCTGCGCAGTGCATCCCTGCACGAGCTTCGGCGAGTCCCCGATGGGAGGTGATCCCGCCGACTCGCGCACGAGGGTGTACAGATCCGAATGAGAGTGGAGGTCGATGAATCCCGGAGCCACGACGAGCCCGGTGGCGTCGACGCTCTCCGCCACGTCACCGTCGTCGGGAGAGATCGATGGAGCCACGGCTGCGATGAGCCCCGCCTCGTCGGTGAGGATGTCACCGGTCCACGGGTCGGCTCCCGTGCCGTCGATGATCGTGGCGTGATGCAGGTGGACTGGACCGACGCGATCGGTGGCTGGAGGCACGCCGCACCATATCGCCACGCCGAAAAACGGGCCGAACGGCCCTAGGAGGCAGGCACCCCATCGGAAGATGATTGTCCTGTTGGGTGCGTGTGATTGATCGTCACGCCATTGATTCCGGAAGAGGTGAGCTGGACGTGAGGAGCTTCATCGGTCGGGACATCCTGTCGCTGAAGGACATGGAGCGAGAGGAGTACTTTCAGATCTTTTCGGTCGCGGATTCGTTACGGCCGTACGCTGCCGAGCGGCGAAACGGGGACCTGTTGAAGGACAAGACCCTCCTCACCGCCTTCTACCAGCCGAGCACGAGGACGCGCCTAGCGACCGAGGCCGCGATGCACAGGCTGGGAGGCCACGTCCTCGGCTTCTCCGACGCGAAGATGACGAGAGCCGGCGACTTCTACCAGGAGTCGATCAAGGACACCGTCCACATGCTCGAGTACTACGGCGACGTGATCGCCATGCGTCACTTCCAGCAGGGCGCTCCTCTCGAGGCTGCGAAGTGGGCTTCGGTGCCGGTCATCAACTGCGGCGACGGGTGGGGCGAGCACCCGACACAGGTGCTCACCGACCTGTACACGATTTGGCAGGACAAGGGGAGGCTAGACGGCCTGACGTTCGTCCTCGTAGGTGACATGCGGATGCGGACGATGCACTCGATCCTCTACGCGATGTCGCAATTCGACGTGAAGGCATATGTCGTGTCGCCTCCCGAGATGTCGCTGCTCCCTGAATTCAAGGCCGAGCTCGACGAGGTGAACGTGCAGTACACCGAAGTCGAGAGCGTCGAGAAGTGCATCGGCGAGGCCGACGTCATCTACATGGAGCCGGTCGTGCAGGCCGACTACACCCAGTCGAGGGTCGAGGCTCACGACGACGAGACAGCCACGCCCGCTGCCTACCGCGTCACCCGTGAGCTGCTCGCTGCGCGGGCCAAGACCGACTCGATCATCCTCCACTCGCTTCCCCGCATGGACGAGCTGCCGCCAGACGTCGATGCCACCAGGCACGCCCGCTACTGGGTCGAGGCCTTCAACGGAGTGGTGATGCGGATGGCGCTGCTGTCGCTCGTTCTCGGCGCAAGGGAGTGATGGAGATGCAAACACACCTCCGTGGCCGCGATCTCATCGATCTCAACGAGTGGACCAAGGGTGAGATCGACACGCTCTTGGACGTGGCGTTCCAGCTGAAGCGCGATCGCGCTCTCGGTCGCCCTCACCCGCTCCTTCAGGACAAAGTGCTCGCCATGCTCTTCTTCTTCGCCAGCACGAGGACCCGGACCTCTTTCGAGGCCGGCATGGCGCAGCTCGGTGGCCATGCCCAGTTCATCGAGAGCCGCACGACTCAGATAGCCCATGGCGACACGGCGAAGGAGATCGGCGAGATCCTCGGTCGCTACAACGACGGGATCGCCATCCGCAACGTCGACTGGGGCGTGGGCAACGAGTACATCCGCGCAGTCGCCGAGGCGAGCCGGGTTCCCGTGCTCAACATGCAATGCGACATCTACCACCCGCACCAGGCGCTCGGTGACCTGATGACGATCATCGAGCAGTTCGGCGATCCGCGCGGCAAGACCGTGACGGTCAGCTGGGCGCGCGACCCTTCGTACCTGAAGCCTTTGAGCGTGGCACAGAGCCTTGTGTCGCTGTTGCCACGTTTTGGCATGAACGTGCGGCTGGTTCACCCGCCTGAATTCCCGCTCATGCCCCAGATCGTGGAGGAGGCGAAGGAGAACGCGCGGGCCGCTCACGTCAGCTTCGAGCAGATGGACGACTTCGACGCTGGTATCGCCGGCACCGATGTCGTCTACGCGAAGAGCTGGGGAGGGATGCTGACGACATCCGACGAGGCTGAGGACACGGCGCTCATCAACAAGTACGCCTCGTGGATGACCGACGCACGGCACATGAAGACGGCGAACGAGGGCGCGGTGTTCATGCACCCGCTCCCGGCCGACCGGAACGTCGAGGTGACCGACGAGGTCATCGACGGACCTCAGTCGATCGTCTACGACCAGGCCGAGAACCGCCTCCACAGCCAGAAGGCCGTGATGGCGCTCACGATGTGCTGACCGCCCCGATTGGCTGAGTCAGGCTGAGGTCCGGGCTCAAGCGGTCCAGTCGGCGAAGGCGTCGATCATGGCGTGCACGTCGTCGCCGAGGGGGTAGAGCACCGGGCAGGTGCAGCCGCCCCTCACGTACTCGGCGACCTTCTCCTGGCACTCTTCGACGCTGCCCGACGCCGTGATCATCTGCACGATGTCGTCAGGCACGAGCTTCGCAGCCTCCTCCACCTGTTCCCGCGTGGCCGGCCAGGTGAGCACGTGCCCGATCTCGTCGAGGAGGGACTGGGGAACGCCGGACGCCTTCATGATGTGGGGCTGCTGGCCCAGGTACTGCGTGACGAGGATCCGTGCGTTGTCGAGCGCAGCCGAGCGGTCCGCGTCGAGTGAGCAGACGACGAGCTGCGGACGGTCGAGGTCATCCACGCTGCGCCCCGCCCGGCTCGCGCCGATCTCGAGGTGCTGCATCGCGGCTGCGTTGTAGGTGGGCGAGACGAGGTAGTTGAGCACGACGCCGTCGGCGATCTCACCGGCGAGCTCCATCATCTGCATGCCCGTGGCGCCGATGTAGATCGGCACGTCCTTCGGGCGGCGCTCCTGGTAGACGTAGTCGAGCTCCACGCCGTCGAGGTGGACGAACTCGCCGTCGTAGGTGACGGTCTCATCCGCGAGGAGGGCGCGCACCGCCTCGACCGTCTCCCGCATCGCAACGAGCGGTCGCGTCCGGTGGACACCGACCTTCGAGGCGAGGGGCTCCCACCATGCTCCGATGCCGAGGAGCACACGCCCGGGAGCGAGATCGTCGAGCGTGGAGAACGTCGAAGCGAGCAACGCGGGATTGCGCGTCCAGGTGTTCACGACGCCGGAACCGACCTTTATGCGCTCGGTGACCGAGAGGTAGGCGGACATCGGGACTGTCGCCTCTCGCACGAGCCTGCTCTCCGCCTGCCAGACCGCGTGGAAGCCCTTTTCCTCGGCATACTTCGCAAGCTCCATGGCGTGACGGATCGGGTGGGCGTCCTGCAGATAGAGCGCCACTGGTGTGGTCATTTCTGCTCCTTCCTCGTGGGTGGCTTCGCCACCATCCCTAGAGCGATGTCCTGCGGGCGCACCGGCGCCCGGTTCAGCTCGAGCCCGGTCGCATCCCGTATTGCGGCGACGACGGCCGCAGTCGAGGAGATGGACGGGGGCTCGCCCGCTCCCTTCGCCCCGAAAGGCAGCCCGGGCTGCGGCTGCTCGATGAGAGCCGCCACGTGCACGGGCGGCATGTCGAGTGCTGTCGGGATCACGTAGTCGGTGAACGAAGCGTTGCGCACCCGCCCACCATCGATGATGAGCTCCTCCATGAGGGCGAAGCCGACGCCCTGGGAGGTGCCGCCCTCGATCTGCCCGATCAGCTGGAGCGGGTTCAGCACCTTGCCGACGTCCTGTGACGTCGTCATCTCCACGACCTTCACCAGCCCGAGGTCGAGATCGACGTCGACGACGGCCCGGTGGGCGGCGAAGACGAAGGCCACGTGAGCGTTCCCCTGGCCGTTCTCGTCCAACGCCTCGGTGTCGGCGTGCTCGTAGGTCACCGTTTGCTCGAAGCTCTCCCCCGGGGCCGCCTCCGCGACGGGGAGGTCGATCGAGCCGTCGTCGGAGAGGATCCTCCCGGGCTCGAGCCGCAGGGTCCCGAGCGGGACGCCGTTGCGGAGAGCGACGGCACTCAGCACGTCGTCGGCAACGCGCCGGCAGGCCGCCTCGACCGCGCCGCCGGTCATGACGCTCTGGCGGCTGGCGGAGGTGGAGCCGGCGGAGCCGATCCCGACCGTGCTGGGCACCGCGAGCTCGACGCGGGCGGACCCGAGAACTTCGTACGCGATCTGCTGGATCAGCGTCACGAGCCCCTGTCCGACCTCGGCGGCGGCGGTCGTGATGGTCACCGTCCCGTCCTCGAGGCGGCAACGCGCCACCGAGTAGTCGTTGAAGGATGCCGAGTACATCAGGTTCTTGAAGCCGAGTGCGATGCCGACGCCCCGTCTCACCCGAGAAGGCTCGCAAGCGCGTCCGGCACCACCGGGGAGGGCGAAGACGTTTTCCGGCTCTGCCTCCGCTTGGGGGAGCGGAGCCGCTGCACACGACTCGAGCACCTCCGCCACCGGGATGGCGCCGGTGAGCACCTGACCGGTGATGAGATCGTCACCCGGCCGAAGGACGTTGCGCCGCCTGAGCTCGACCGGATCCATGTCGAGCGCCCGTGCGAGCTTGTCCATCTGGGCCTCGTGCGCGAAACAGACCTGCACTGCTCCAAAGCCGCGCATGGCGCCGCAGGGCGGGTTGTTCGTGCGGACCACGGTCGCGTCGACGAACGCGTTCGGCACCCGGTACGGCCCGCCGGCGAAGCAGGCTGCGTTCGAGATCACCGCGGGGGAGGAGGACAGGTAGGCGCCGCCGTCGAGAAGGAGCCGCGCCTCGACCTTTACGATCCGCCCGATGTCGTCAGCGCTGTGCCGGTACCACATGCGGGCGGGATGGCGGTGTACGTGCCCGAGAAACGACTCCTCGCGCGAGAACACGATCTTCACCGGCCGGCCCGTACGCAGCGCGAGCAGGCAGAGGGGGATCTGCATCGACAGGTCTTCGCGGGCCCCGAAGGAGCCACCGACGCCCGAGAGATGGATCCGGACCTTGTCGAGCGGGAGGTCCAACGACGCGGCTATCTGATCCTGGTCTATGTGGAGCCACTGCGTCGCGACATGGATCTCGACGCCGCCGTCGCCGCTCGGGAGCGCGAGCGCAGCCTCGGTGCCGAGAAACGCCTGGTCCTGCATACCGGTCTCGTAGTAGCCCTCGACCGTCACGCTGCCAGCGGCCGCGATGTCGCCCCGCACCACGCGCTGGCGCGCGAGCACATTTCCGAGCGGGTGGACCGGAGCGGCGGTGAGCGCCGCCTCCGGGTCGGTGACGGCTTCGGTGACTTCGTACTCGACGGCGATCGAAGCTGCAGCTCGTGCGGCGGTGAGCGGGTGGTCAGCCGCGACCGCCGCGACAACTTCACCGACATGGCGGACCTCGGTCGAGGCGAAGACGGGTTGGTCGGGGTAGTCGAGCCCGTAGTGGGCGCGACCGGGCACGTCGCCTGCCAGCAGGACGGCGACCACCCCGGGCATCTCGAGCGCAGCCGAGACGTCGACCCCGATGATGTTCGCTGCGGGGTGGGGGGACCGCAAGAGATGGGCCCACAGCATGTCGCCGCGCTCGAGGTCCGAGGAGAATTCGAATTTCCCCAAGACCTTCGGCACCCCATCGGGGCGCGGTGTGCTCTCGCCGACGCGCCTCGCGTGCCGCGCCGCCGTCTCGGCGATGGTCATGACCGCGCCTCGGCAACAGCCTTCACTGCCGCGATGATCCGGCCGTAGCCGGTGCATCGGCAGAGGTTCCCAGAGATGGCTTCGCGGATCTGGGTCTCAGTTGGGTCGGCTGTTCGCGACAGCAGGTCGGACACGGCGACGATCAGGCCGGGCGTACAGAAGCCGCACTGGACGGCTCCCTCCTCGACGAAGGCTCGCTGGATGTCGTCCGGT
>JBKQLZ010000001.1:0-5945 GCA_052146895.1 Acidimicrobiales bacterium | reverse complement strand
TGTTGGAGTGACGCTCGCCCCTCCCCACCGGGAGTACTGGTTCTGCTCGCATGTCATCGCGTCCGGGGCTCCGGTGGTGGTGCGCGATGCGCGGGTTGACGATCGTTTCGATCGGTTGGGCATCGTGACGGGATCGCCTGCAATCCTCTCGTACGCCGGAGTGCCGATCCGGGCCCCTCAGGGAGCGCACGTCGGCGCGCTCGCCGTCCTCGGGCTCGAGCCGCGTGATTTCTCCGAGCAGGAGATCAACACGCTGCTGGAGCTTGCCAAGCTCATCGAGGCGGAGCTCTCCTCGCTCCCCCACAGCGCCATAGACACCTTGACCGGAGCGCTGAAAGCCCGGACTTTCGTGCGGCTCGGCAATCGGCTGCTCGAGCTAAGCGACTCGCGGGGCCAGCCATCGGCGGTGCTCCGGCTGGACATCCAGGGGACGACTGCGATCAACAGCCAGTTCGGTTTCGAGGAGGGCGACCGCGCTCTCGTCGACACCGCCCAGCTCGTTGGGTCCACCGTTCGGGGCTCTGACCTGGTCGGCAGGGTTGGCCCGGACGAATTCGCCGTGCTGTTGCTGGGAGCGGAGGTGGAGGCCGCCAAGGTAGTGCTGGAGCGCCTGCGCGAGGCAACCGGCACCCACAACGCCACCGCAGGCCGGCGATTCCAGCTCACGTTTCAGGTAGGGCTGAGCGAGCACGCCATCGGCGGTGGATCTGACCTATCGACGCAGCTTGTGACCGCGGCGATGGTGGCGGATCTCGAGCTCTAGTTACCCTCAGGATGCCGTCGACACGACCTCGTAAGCCGCCTGGTGGAGGCCCCAGGTGATCTCGCCCGTCGCCGTGGACTCCCGGAGCTTGGCAAGCCCGGCACGCAGATCGGTCATCTCGTCGCTGTCACAGAGCCCCGCCGCCACCGCCTGGTCTCCCCATGTGTGAAGGCTGAACGAGAACATCGTCGCGGCACTGGCAGTCGGGACCTCCACCTCGGCCACCCGTCCGAGTCGCAGCCTCAGTCCCGGTGCTTCCCCCAGCCCGGCCAGGATCGGTCCGGCACACATCTGGGCACCCGTCGCGGCTATCTGCGCCTGCACGAGGCAGAGGTGCTCACGAAAGAGGGGGTGAGCGCTCTCGATCCACTCGATCTCGTCGACGACGAGGAACCCGCCGCCGTTGAGCTGCGTGGACCACGACACTGCCGCCTCAACCGGAGCGGGCAGGTGCGCAAGAAGGAGGCGGCAGTAGACGAGGTCGGCTGGTCCTGCCGGAAAGGGAATCTGAGTCACGTCATGCGCAAAGTAACTCACCCCGCCGTCGCCGGCGGCCGCACGTTCGAGGTGAGCGACGGAGCGGTCCAAGCCGATGGTGCGTCTCGCTCCGGTCGCCTCGGCGACGAGGCGGGTGGTGTGCCCCGGACCGCACCCGAGGTCATAAGCGAGAGCCGGTGGCCGGTCAACTGCATCCACGAGCAGCGCTCTCGACGACGGGCCGAAGACCTCGTCAACCGCCGCGAGGCGCTGTGCCTCCACATCGGTGTCACCGAAGGTGTAGCTATGGTCGCTTAACGGCATCCTCTAGGGATTCTACCTGGACTTTTAGCACCCCCGGCAGGATTCGAACCTGGGTAAGACGGATTAGAAGTCGCCCTGGGACGGCCGCACGAGTTACTTCTTCGGCCGCTTGAGGGCGATGTCTTCCGCTTCGATGGTCGTGCTCTTCGCGCTCTTCAGATAACCGGTGACGTCGGCCTTGTCCTTCACGGCGGGCTTGTCACCCTTGGGCGTGATTGGGGTCTTCGACGTGTAGTCGACCTTGTACTTCACGCCGCTAGAGGACAAGGTAAACGAGCGACCCTTGCCGATGGCGGTGATCGTGCCAGTCCACTCGGCGTTGGCGGGCACCATCCGCCGAGCCGCCGCACCAGCGGAGCTGCTAGCCGGGCCGGCAACGAATGCGAAAGAGCCGACGGCGACTGTCGCGAGCAGGACAACCCGCCTGAGCGAGGTCTTCATTCGATTCCTCCAGTGTGTGCAGCGGGCTCTGCCGTAGCCTTCCGTGGGCCGCCTTATGTACCCGGTCTGTCGAGGGCCCGAGGAGCAGTAGCGGCAGCAGCCCGACGGTACCGACCACGGGGTGCCCCGTCAACACTCGTTCCGAGGTTCCCTCGCGCTGCATCTTGATCGGCGGTCGCTACTGCTCGGGTGACCCTTCAAGACTGCGGAGTTGTGCCCGAGAGCGCACTCCGAGCTTGGCGTAGGCGTGCGAGAGGTGCACCTCGACGGTATTCACGGCCACGAAGAGGCGGCCGGCGATCTCCTTGTTGGTCAAGCCGCTCACGGCCAGATCCGCGACCTGGCGCTCGCTCGGGGTGAGCCCACCATCGGTCGCCGGCCGCCGGCCGCTCACACGACCAAGCTCAGAGCGAGCGCGCGACGCCCAGCCGGAGCAACCGAGTTGCTCGAACTGCGTCCGTGCTTCTTCGAGAGAGAGCCGGGCGGCTGCGCGCTTTCGTGAGCGTCGCTGGAGACTGCCGAGGAACAACAGCGTCCGGGCACGATCGAAGTTGAGGCCAAGCTGGCCGTAATCGGCAGCGACTTCCGCCAACACCTCGGCCGCCTCCTCAACGTAGCCGTCGGCCAGCTTCACAACGGCGGCGCACCGCCTTGCGGAGGCGAGGCCCCATGGGTGCTGCTGGGCTTCGGCAACACGGAGAAGCTCTTCCGTGACGGCCTTTGCCGCATCCGTGTCGCCCGACTGCACCATGGCCTCGACGAGATCAGGGGCGACCGGGAATGCGCCGGGATCATCGATGTGCTCGCGCAGGGTGTGCTCCCAGACGGCGCGCAAGCTCTCGACGGCACGCCTCGAATCCCGTTCGAACAGCGCCGCCATTCCAAGTGCCCGCGTGACCTCAAGCCGGTCCCACCCCATGACATAGCCCGATCCAGCGTCGAGCACCACTGCCGCCCACCGCGTCGTTCCCTTCGGGGTGCCCGTCACGGCATCCAGCAGCGACTTCAAGCGGGCTCTTACTTTTCCCATCCACAGCGGCCAGTAGACCATCTCGTCCAACAGCTGCGCCGCCTCTTTCACGTTGCCGGCCCGCAGCTCGAGCTCACAGAGCTGCTGGCGCGCCAGCCTGCCCGACTGGAGGTCGCCGTGTTCACTGGCGAGCGCCAGCAGACTGACGAAGACCTGCCGAGCTTTGGCAACCTCACCGCGGAACATCAGCCTGTGGCCGAGTATCCGAGCGCCCGCGGCCTCCGGCCAGCTCCGTTCCCGATCCGGCGCCGGGTCAGGCGAAATCAGGTCGTCGATCGGGCTCCCGCGAACCACGCGAGCCCAGGCCAGGGCGTTCCGAGCCATCTCCTCTACGTGACCTCCGACTTGTCCAGCCGCCGACACGGCCTCGAGACCCCAGGCCTCGGCCTGCTCGAGGTCTTTGGCCTCGCTCGTGCTGGCGAGCTTCGACCTCTTCGCCAGCGCCAGGCCGCGGACCTCCGGGTCGTCTCGGCCCTCTGCGAGAGCGAGCTCGGCATGCGCTTCGTCGCCGGGGACGTCCGCAGCATCGCCCAAGAGGAGATGCGCCATGGCGCGAGGTCGTCCGTGCGGAAGCTCATGTAGGTGCGCGGTGAGCAGCTCCGTGACACCGTTCATGTCGTCCGCTCTTGAATGAAAACGACTGAGGGCAAGGAGACGGTCGGCCCGTTCAGGAGCCCCGGGTGGCGTCAACCTCAGTGCTTGCGCCCCGAGTTCCTCGGCGTCCTGGATCGCCGCCCTGCGGGCGGCCAGCTCGGCCGCCTCCGAGACAACCCTCGCCCGTTCTGCGTCAGTGCCCACAGTCGCAAGGGCTAGGTGTCGGGCTCGAAGAGTGGGGTCGCCGACCGCAGAGGCCAGATCGAGATGGAGGTCGCGGCGCTCCCGGGCGCTTGCCTGTTGCCTGGCGGCGGCTGCGAGCATCGGATGCGTGGGCCGGACGCGGGACCGCTCGAGGACGAGGAGCCCCGAGGCGATGGCGTCCTCGACAGCGAGAGGGTCGACGATTGTCGACAACTCGGACTGGCTGAGGCCGGCGTCGAGGGCGACGGCGAGCATCGCCCTTCGTACAGGATCAGGTAGTTCGCGAACGCGGGGGCCGAAGATGTCGTCGACTACCCGGGGGACGGGCAGCTCGGCGCCGATCTCCGGCATACCACCGGCGACCAGCAACCGGCCCAACTCGAGGGCGAACAATGGGTTGCCGTGGCTCGTGACGTGTAGCTGGCGGAGGACCCGATGAGTGAACACCGGGCCGAGCCGTTCCGAGAGAAGGTGGGTGGTGGCGCCGAAACTCAACGGCGCCAGCTCGACGCGCTCGACAAGGTCGGGTTGGATCGCCCGCTCGAGGTCCGACTCGCGGCCGGTCCGTCTCGTGATCAGGAACCGGACCCGGTCGCCGGGGAGCCGCCGCGCAGCAAAGGACAGCGAATCGGCAGAGGAGGGATCCAGCCATTGGATGTCGTCGACGGCGACAAGAACCAGCTCTTGCTCGGTCAAGGCTCGGAGCGCACTGAGAAACCCGGCCGCGATGGCGAAGTGGTCGGGCGTCTCCCCTGCCGGGTCCTGTCTGCGTAGTGCCACCTCCAGGGCCCGCAGCTGTGGATCCGGCAGGGATGACAGCAGCTCGCCCGGCACACCTTCGACCAAGTCGGCAAGCGAGGCGAAAGACATCGCGACCTCCGCCTCGCTTGTGCGGGTCGCCAACACGCGGTATCCGCTCGCAGCCGCAAGCTGGAGTCCGGATTCCCAGAGCGTGGTCTTGCCGATACCCACCTCTCCGGACAGCACGAGACAGGCCATGGAACCCGTGCCCTCCAAGAAACGACGCAACGACTCCAGGTCGGACTCGCGACTGAATACCTGCCGCCTCCCTGGCGCCGCTGCCTGCGCCGATTCGCTCATTGACACCCATTCTGGTCCACCGACCTGAATCAACGGAACATCCGGCGCTGCCGAAGATTCAGGTTTCCCCCAATTTCGCCGGGCGATCACCATCTTTACATTGTCAACGTGTCCGAATTCCTTGCCGAGGTCTACGTCTCACCAGCAACTGGATCGTTCCCGATGCCGGATTATGAAGACGTCTTGGCAGCAGCCGAAGAGCTGACTCGCGAGGGGACGCATGTCCGGCTCGTGCGCTCGATCCTCGTTCCCGAGGACGAGACCTGTTTCTACCTGTTCCAAGCGCAAACGGGTGATGCCGTGCGCGAGGTGGCGGCACGAGCGGGTCTTCAACTCGAGCGCGTGGTGGAAGCGCTGGAGTTGAAGAAGAACCAAGCCCGCGCAACGCGCGCGAACCAATCGAGTCGATCCAAACAACCATCCCAAAAACAGTAAGGAGAGCAGTCAGTCATGAGAAAGAGGAGAATCTTCATAGGGGGAGCGGCAGTCGTTGCTGCGGTACTCGTCGGCAGTGGTGTCGCCTTCGCTACCTGGTCGGCCTCGGGATCGGGCACTGGCTCGGCCCTTGCCTACACGGAGCAGACCGTGACCGTGAACGCGGTGGCACTGAGTTCGTCGGCGGCGTCGCTGTACCCGGGCGGGCCGGCTGGGAACGTGTACTTCACGGTGACCAACCCGAACCCTTACTCGATCAAGATCACGAACATCACCTGGGGAACGCCCACCTCCGGCGACCCGACCGCGTGCCCGAACTCGGTTATCAGCGTCGACGCGAGTGCCCCCACGAGCGGCTTGAGCATCACGATCCCTGCCAACGGGACGTCCCCGACAGTCGAGGTCAACGCCGTGCTCGACCTATCGTCCGCTGCGTCGGACGCTTGCCAGGGGAACGGGTTCAACGTCCCGATCACCGCCACTGGTCAGCAGGTTCCCTGATCCGGACTGCCTCGGAGCGACTCGGCATGTTCACACTCGGCGGCGCGCAGGGCCATTGGCGAACGGCCCTGCGCG